>NZ_JBMVQP010000003.1:0-171791 GCF_050522425.1 Myroides sp. C6-3
CCCCTCTTGGGCTCGAACCAAGGACCCTCTGATTAACAGTCAGATGCTCTAACCAACTGAGCTAAGGAGGAAGGTATTTTATACCTACCTAAAGGTTACACGTTTAAAGCTTTTGCTTTGCTCCCCCTCTTGGGCTCGAACCAAGGACCCTCTGATTAACAGTCAGATGCTCTAACCAACTGAGCTAAGGAGGAAGATGTGTTACCTTTATTGCGATGCAAATATAGTGTGTTTTCTGCTTTTTGCAAATATTTTATACAAAAAAACTTACTTTTTTCAGCTCTCTCCCCTAAGGGTAGGCAATCCTAAGCGATAACGAGTTGCTATCAAACGAATTACAAAAACAGAAGCTGCAGTAGAAATTTGCACAAGAACAGGATCTAATTCAATTGCTTGGAGCATATAGTAGATACAAACCCCAAAAATACACGCTAAGGCATACCATTCTTGCCTAAAAATTGCGGGAATCTCATTGATTAAAGTATCGCGAATCATTCCTCCTACCACACCTGTAACCGTTGCCATGATAACTACCACCCAAAAAGGATACCCTAAAGCCAGCGTTTTCTCTGTACCCACAACCACAAACAAGCCCAATCCAATACTGTCAAACCACAAAAAGGTATTATTTAATCGAATTAATTTTTGGGGAAACATAATCACAAGCATTAACGCAACGATTGTACACCAAACGTAAACGCTAGTTAACATCCAAAAAGGAGTTACACCCAACAACAAATCCCTAAGCGTCCCACCACCTGTAGCGGTAACAAATCCCACAACAAAAGCACCAAACCAATCCACACGCTTAGCCGAAGCCAAGCGAATTCCAGATATAGCAAAGGCAATAGTACCAAAAAACTCAATCACATTGACAAATTCAATTGCCAACCAAAACTTCACAAAGGTGTCCATCAACTCATTCATAGACCAAACCGTATATTAAACTTCTTACTTAATTACTACTGTCTTTTTATTGACAAAAGCCAACAACCCCTCTTCAGACATCTCACGACCAATTCCGGAGAACTTACTTCCCCCAAACGGAACCCGAGGATCGGAGATCACCATTTCGTTAATAAAGACAGCTCCATCATCGAATTGATGGATCAACGGTCTTAGCTTCTCAATATCTTTGCCAAAAATAGATACACCCAAACCAAAGCGAGAATCATTGCTCTTTGCAACAGCTTCTTCTAGGGTATCAAACCCAACAACAACAGCTAATGGACCAAATGTCTCTTGTGTAAACACGGGCATTTGATCCGTCACATCGACTACAACTGTTGGTTCGAACCAGTTTTTATCGCGCTTTCCACCACATAGTACACGAGCACCCATTGCAACGGAATCATTTAACAGCGTTTCTAGCTCGATAGCGAGATCTTCGCGTGCCATTAACCCTATTCTAGTATCGAGTTGCATCAGATCGCCCTGTTTCAATTGCTGAGCTTCTTCCACTAATCGATGTGAAAATTCCTCCAAAAGAGAATGGTGAACTAAAAATCGCTTCCCAGCGATACAACTTTGACCTGTATTTTGAAAACGCGCTTGTACGGCTACAGGAATGATTTTCTCCAGATCAACCTCTGCTGTAACAATAAAAGCATTACTCCCGCCAAGCTCCAGAAGAACTGGTTTAATTAAACTACCTGCTTTTTGCGCCACTGCACTTCCGGCAGGCTCACTACCTGTCAAGGAAACACCTTTAACTACAGGATGAGCAATAACCTCTTCCACCTCTTTCCCTGGCATGAATAGACTAAAATACACTTGTTCAAATCCGTCAATAAAAAAGCAAGATTCTAATGCTTTGGCAGCTAGAGGTACATTACTCGCATGCTTCAACAAAACAGTATTCCCCGCTAATAACGTGGGTATAGCAAAGCGAAAAACTTGCCAAAAAGGAAAATTCCAAGGCATTACACCTAAAATTACCCCCATTGGATCGTGTACAATATACGTTTCTGACCATCGCGTCTTTATCGTTCTCCCCTCCAAAATACGCTTTCCTTCCTCAATATAGTAGTCTATTAGCGTTGCACTTTTTTCTACCTCGGCTATGGATTGACTCAAGGGCTTAAACATATCGCGCGTGATCATCTCTCCGTAAACCACCTTATTCGCCAAAAGCTTTTCCTTTACTTTTTTCAAATACAGGATACGCGTATCCATCGACAAGGCACGCCATTGTTCGAAGGCTTTTTGCGCCTTTTCTACAGTACTTTCGATTTCTATTTTCATACTTAACTTTTTTTGTCTTATAAAATTACAACATCACCCCAACTAATCCCTCCTCTTCACAAAAAAAAGAGAAATTTCTTTTTTTCAACGCACTATACTACCATTCAAAGAGAAATATACTGCTAGTAGAAAAAAAATGAAAAAATGATCTTTTCAAGATAAGGTTTATCTTTGCAGGAATCAAATTAGATACTTGTCATGGATAAAAATGTAAAATTACTAACCATCGGATTACTCCTATTCGCACTAAGCTTAATCTTAAAGGCAACACAAATCATCAATACGACTATCAGTACCCTAGTGATCTTAATCGGATTTGCTTTTATTGTTGTTTCTTTATATCACTTAGTTTTTACCAAATTGCGCAAGAAATAGCACAATTGTTGTTTGGTGATTGGTGAGCTTGCTACTTGGAAAAAATAAAATACAAAAAAAAACAGCGATAAACCACTGTTTATCACTGTTCTCTTATAGCTTTACTCCCTAATTAAAAAAAAGGGGTATTTATTTCTTTAAAACTTTTCCTAAGTTTTCAAGCATGACCTCCGTCATAGAAGATAAGTCATACTTGTGTTTCCAGTTCCAATCTTGTTGTGCGCTGCTGTCGTCAATACTTGCAGGCCAGCTATCAGCAATAGCTTGACGGAAATCTGGTTCATAGGTTATTGTAAAATCAGGGATGTGTTTGGTAATCTCTGCAGCAATTTCTTCTGGTGTAAAAGAAATTCCTCCTAAATTATAAGAAGAGCGAATTTTAACTGATTCTCTTGGCGCTTGCATGATTCCCACAGTAGCATCTAATGCATCATCCATATACATCATAGGCAAACCAGTTTTCTCCGATAAAAAACAGTTATAGTGTTTATCTTCGATGGCCTTGTAAAAGATATCGACCGCATAATCCGTTGTCCCACCACCTGGAGGCGTTGTCCAAGAGATCAAACCAGGGTATCGAATACTGCGCACGTCTACTCCATATTTGTTGAAGTAATACTCACACCAACGTTCACCCGTTTGTTTAGAAATACCGTATACGGTACTCGGTTCCATTACGGTGTATTGAGGAGTATTCTCTCTAGGCGTTGTAGGTCCAAATACAGCAATTGAAGAAGGCCAAAATATCTTTTTAATTTTCCCTTCTTTGGCTAGGTTTAAAACGTGAAACAGTGAATTCATGTTTAAGTCCCAAGCAAAAGCTGGATTTTTTTCTGCTGTTGCAGACAATAAAGCAGCCATTAAATAAACTTCGTCCACTTGGTGCTTTTCTATAACTTGAGCAACCGACTCAAACTCCATTGCATTCAAAATTTCAAAGGGTCCTGTGCTCATTAAAGCCTCATTTCCTTCTCTAATATCTGAAGCAATAACATGCTCATTTCCATAGATACCGCGCAATTTTAACGTAAGTTCAGAGCCAATTTGTCCGCAAGCTCCAATAATCAATATTTTGGTTCCCATTTATGTTGTATTTAGTTGCACAAATATAACCGTTGCAAAACAATAAATCAATGCAAAAACCCACATTTCTATACGTTAACAACTAAATACTCATCCTATTCTCCTCACTATGGCGTATAATTCGCTATGGTTTATCGCAAAGCAAGCCAAATAAATTCAATAACATTCGTAAATTTGAGCTTTGAAATTCAAGCATATGAAAAATATTGGGATGATTCTACTTCTTGTTGTTGGTTTGTGTCTGACTTCTTGTAAGAAAGAAATAGACAACAGTGCGATAGAACAGGCAAAGATACAGCAGTATAACGATAGCGTATTTAGTCATTTGATGAAGGAATGGAAATTCAAAATTCCAAAAGCATCGAAAGAGTTAACGCCTATATTAGAAGAATGGAAACCTTGGACCAACCTCATCAACGAGGTGAAATTACGCCCCGTTTCAACCATTGGTGCCTTTCAAAAAAAAGCAACTACCCTGAGTGAAATTGCCGAGAATCTCACGTATCAATCGTATCCAACTCAGCTCAACACACCTGATATTCAAACGCGATATACCACCTTACTCAATTCATTTCAGAATTTAGATATGTATGTCAACTTGGACCCTGTCAATTTAGAGAAAGTAGACGAATGGCTGCACAACATCCAAATTAGCTTGGATGATATTATGCGCATGATGGAAGAAAACTTAGTCCGTCAAAACTATGCCAAACAAGAGGGTGAAGAGGCTATGTTACAGGAAATGGAAGAATTGAGAAACGAAACGCGAAATGCAAATCCAGAAGAAGAACAGTAATTATGGAACTAAAACAATATTTTAATGAGGCTGTACAAACCAAACAGGTTGTACATGATTTATTAAATAGTCGACAACCTATATTTTTCAAAGGCCTTGTTGGATCAGCATTATCCTTTCAAGTGGAGAGTATCTTCCGACAAGCGGAGCTTCCTATGCTCTTAATTTTTAACGACAAAGAAGAAGCCGCTTATTATCTAAATGATTTAGAACACTTTATAAACAAACAGGATGTACTCTTCTACCCGGGATCCTATCGTCGTCCCTATCAAATTGAAGAAACAGACAACGCTAATATACTACTTCGTGCTGAAGTGCTCAATCGCATTAGTTCGCGTAAAAAACCTGCTCTTATTGTTTCTTATGCGGAAGCTATTTTTGAAAAAGTAGTGACCAAAAAAGTACTGGAAAAAAACACGTTAAAGGTGCAAATAGGCGATCAACTAACCATTGATTTCGTCAATGAAACCCTATTTGAATACAATTTTAAACGCGTTGATTTTGTAGCTGAGCCTGGAGAATTTTCTGTGCGTGGTGGAATCATCGACGTTTTTTCATTTTCGAACGACAATCCTTACCGCATTGAGTTTTTTGGCGATGAGATCGACAGTATTCGAACTTTTGATGTCGAGACACAACTGTCTGTAGAAAAGCAGAAAAAAATTACGATTATTCCCAATGTGGAAAATAAATTTACGGCCGAAACAAGGGAGAGTTTTTTGGAATATATCACTGAAAAAACAGTCATTCTCACTCAAAATACGGCTTTTGTTGTCGATCAATTAAATCGCAACTTTGAAAAAGCGAATACTATTTTTGAGAAGCTAAACAAAGAACTCAAGTACTCTGATCCGAATCAGATGTTTTTAAACGGCGATGTGTTCTTAAAACAAGTTGAGTTATTCAATTATATCGAACTTTCAGAAAATCATCACATCACACCGAGTAAAACTTACGTTTTTCACAGTAAACCACAACCCTCGTTCAACAAACAGTTTGATCTCTTGGTACGCGATTTAAATGACAATTCAGATAAAGGGTATACCAACTATTTGTTTTGTGCCAATGAGAATCAAGCACGTCGTTTCAAAGATATTTTTGAGGCCATACGAGACGAAGATCAAAATCAAGTCGTTCAACAATACAAGACGATTGTTACGCCTATTTACGAAGGATTCATTGATGAGGAAAAACAAATCGCTTGCTATACGGATCATCAAATTTTTGAACGATACCACAAGTTTACCTTAAAAAACGGGTATACGAAAAAGCAAACTATTACCCTTAAGGAAATCAATTCGCTGAGTGTTGGCGATTATGTTACGCATATTGACCACGGGATTGGAAAATTTGGAGGACTACAAAAAATACAGGTAGAAGGCAAAACACAAGAGGCGATCAAGTTGGTTTATGCAGATAATGATATTGTGTATGTCAGTATTCACTCTTTACACAAAATTGCCAAATACAACGGCAAGGATGGTGCAGTTCCCAAAATACACAAATTGGGGTCTTCTGCTTGGAAAAACTTAAAAACCAAAACAAAGGCGCGTGTTAAAAACATTGCGTTTAATTTGATTCAACTGTATGCCAAACGAAGAACACAACAAGGCTTTTCTTGTGCACCAGACAGTTACCTACAACACGAATTAGAAAGTTCTTTTATATATGAAGATACACCCGACCAATTAAAAGCGACACAAGAGGTAAAAGCGGATATGGAATTAGACCGTCCGATGGATCGATTGGTTTGTGGAGATGTTGGATTCGGGAAGACAGAAGTAGCAATTCGCGCTGCTTTTAAAATGGTCGACAATGGCAAACAAGTAGCTATCTTAGTTCCTACAACGATCTTGGCCTTTCAGCATTTCAAAACGTTTTCCGAACGATTAAAAGATATGCCTGTTCGCGTGAGTTATATCAATCGCTTTAGAACTGCTAAACAAAAAAGTGATATTCTACGAGACTTAGAGGCGGGGCAAATCGACATCATCATAGGAACACACCAATTGGTCAATAAAAACGTAGTATTCAAAGACTTAGGATTATTAATCATCGATGAGGAGCAAAAATTTGGTGTAGCGGTAAAAGACAAGCTGAAAACGATTTCTGAAAATGTAGATACCCTAACCCTCACCGCAACGCCTATTCCGAGAACACTTCAGTTTTCTTTGATGGCGGCGCGTGATTTATCTGTTATAACAACTCCCCCACCCAACCGCTATCCTATTGAAACAAATGTCGTAGGATTTAATGAGGAGATCATACGCGATGCAGTTGCTTATGAACTAGAACGCGGTGGACAAGTATATTTCATCAACAACCGAATTGAAAATATTCGCGAGGTTGCGGGTATGATTCAACGCTTGGTTCCCGATGCTAAAGTTGGTGTGGGTCATGGACAAATGGATGGCAAGAAGTTGGAAGAACTCATGTTAGCCTTTATGGATGGTGAATTTGATGTCTTAGTAGCGACCACAATTATCGAAAGTGGATTGGATGTTCCCAATGCCAATACCATTTTAATCAACAACGCCAACAACTTTGGTTTGTCTGATTTACATCAAATGCGCGGACGTGTTGGACGAAGTAATAAGAAAGCATTTTGTTACTTTATCTGTCCTCCGTATTCTGCCATGACAGAAGAAGCACGCAAGAGAATTCAAGCATTAGAACAATTTAGCGATTTGGGCAGTGGATTCAATATCGCGATGAAAGATTTAGAAATTCGAGGCGCAGGGGACATTTTAGGAGGAGAACAAAGCGGCTTTATCAATGAGATTGGTTTTGACACGTACCAAAAAATCATGCAAGAAGCCATTGAAGAGTTGAAAGAGAATGAGTTTAAAGATCTTTATCTGGAAGAAAACAAAGAAGAAAACAAAGTTTTTGTACGCGATTGTCAAATTGATACAGATTTCGAAATTCTATTTCCAGATGAATATGTCAACAATATCACAGAGCGCTTAAACTTATATAATGAATTAAGTGCAATTGCAACCGAAGATGTTCTACAAACATACGAACAACGTTTAATCGATCGTTTTGGCCCTCTACCGAGACAAGCTATTGCGCTTTTAGACAGCTTGCGCATCAAATGGCATGCTAGTAACCTTGGTATTGAAAAAGTGATTCTAAAACAAGGTAAAATGATTTGCTACTTCATTGGAGATCAAAAGTCAGGTTTTTATACCTCTCCAAAGTTTAGACAAGTCTTAACCTTTATACAACAGAGCTCGCACTTGTGCAAAATGAGAGAAAAAGAGACAAAAAATGGCTTGCGTTTAATGTTGTCTTTTGATCAAGTTAAATCGATTAAAAAAGCATTGGAGTATTTAGCGGGAATAGATAAAATGTAAAGAGAAAAGAAGAGAGAGGAAAGAGGAAAGAAGTGAATTTCCCATTTTAAAAAAGATTAATTTTTTAACAAGAGATTCTTCATTCTCTCACTAGATTCATATTTTGACTTAGTGTTTGATTCACTTCTACCAGACACTGACTATAGATGGGTTATCTTCGATATGAGTCAACCTTACCTCTATGGTGTGTCCATAGTGTGTCTATTAAAACCATCATTTTAATGGACACACTATGGACACACCATGGACACACTATGGACACACCTCAAACAAACTAAGTCTAATACTTCTATAGATGTGCAACTAGTAATAATTTACGCTTTATTGTATCTTTTTTTAAGCTTGATATAGTTTTGCTGATTATGATGAGCCCTACTAATAACGTTTATAATAAAAAATGGTCAACGATAGTTAGAGACATTCATTCCGCTTCTCTCCTATCTCCAATAAAAAAGCCAACTTTTCAGTTGGCTTTTTTATTAATATCCGAATAAATCTTCTAATGTCAATTCTTTGATGGTTCCGAATTTTTTAACGGCTTCCCAATCCAAGTTTTCTTTATTCCCTAAAAGTCCAACGTTAAACGTTTTTCCTTTTACGTGTTGGTTGAAGAAATTGACTAAATCCGACATTTGCATGTCTTGTGTTTGTCTGTAAATATCTTTGTTGATATCGTAGTTAATTCCCTTTTCTTGCAAACTTAACCAGTAGTAGAAAATTTGCGCTTTAGTATAACGTTGTGTTGCAATGTTTTTCAATGCAGAGTTTTTCGCATTTTCAAACTGATTTTGCGCTTGAGGCATATCATTCATCAAGTCCATCATTGCATCAACTGCCTGTGGCAATTTGTTTGCTTGTGTTCCTACATAAGCCATCACATAATTATACTTGTCTAATTTCCCAGCATTTATGTAGTATGCATAAGCTGAATATGCCAACGATTTAGATTCTCTAATCTCTTGGAAAACAACAGAAGCCATTCCACCTCCAAAGTAGCTATTGAATACACTTGAAGTAGCTAACAAGTCTTTATCAAACTTACTTTCTCTCCCGCGGTACGAAATTTCTGCTTGTACCATATCATAGGGAGCAAAGTAAACTGTTCCGTCTGTCATAGGTTCTGCATAAACTTTCTTTACAGGTGTTGTTTTGCCTTTTCCTAAGTTGTGATCCGCTACGATGGCTTTTTTCACCGTTGCTAAATCATTTCCATAGTAGAACACCTCTTGGTTGTAATCGAAGAAATTGTGTAGTAAACCAACTAATTCTGTTGGTTTGATTGCTTTCAAATCCGCTTCACTCAAAATATCTTTAAATCGACTCAACTGATTTCCTGCAACAATGTAGCTGTTCAACGCACGTTGAATTCCACTTTTACTAGATTTTGCATCAAAACGCGATTTTAAGATTTGATCGACTAAATTATTATATGACTCTTGATCAGCTTTCGCATCCGTCAACAAGTGTTCTAATAATTTAATTCCCGCTGGAATATTTTCTTTTAGACCCGAAATCGTAATATACGATTTATCGATTCCTGTATTCAACGAATAATTTACCCCCAACTTGTAAAACTCCTTGCGGATATCCGCTGGCGAATATTTAGACGTTCCGATATAATCCAAATACTCTAACGCCAAGGTTAGTTTTTTATCGTGATCTGATCCTACTGGTGTGATATACGTTACCGTTGCTAAATCATTAGTAACATTTTCAATACTGTACAGCGTCGCGTTAATCTTCCCTATTTTCTCTCTTTTCAACGCTTGATTGAAATCGACAAATTCCGGTTGAATATCTTTTACTGCTACTTGATTCAGCGCTTTATAAAACGCAGATTCGCTATCTCTATTTAAGTCGATTGGCGTAATTCCAGGATTTTCAACGCGAACTAAATCTTTGTTTTCTCCTTGGCGTTTGTACACAATCGCGTAATTGTCTTTGTAGTTTTCTTTAACAAAACGAATAATATCCGCTTTGGTAATTTTTTCCATGCGGTCAATTTCACTTACAACATCTTCCCATGATCTACCTTGAATAAAAGCTTGATACATTCCTGTTGCCATCGCATCATTGTCTTCTAAAGCCATCATCGTGTTCTTTCTCAGCTCATTGATTACTGCTTGCAACAACCAATCATCAAAGTCCCCTTTTTTGATCTTTTCGATTTGCTCTAACATGATGTCTCTCACCTCTTCTAAGGTTTGTCCATCGTTTGGCATCCCCGTCAATCCATGAACCGAATAATCTTTCATGATCATAGAAGAACTTCCTGCATACAATGTTTTTTGTTTTTGATTGATATCTAAATCAATCAAACCTGCTTGACCATTGCTCAAAAGCATATCAATCATGGTTACATAGAGTGCATCTTGTGTTTTTGCTCCACCCAAACGGAAGCCCATTTCCACGCGTTCTGCTTGTGGACTGAATACTTCTGCGGTTTTAATTCCTTGGATAGGCTGTTCTACTGCGACATATTCTTTCGGCTGAACCCCTTTCTTCATGGTACCGAAATACTTATTTACCAGTTGAATGGTCTCGTCAAATTGGATATCTCCTACTAATACTACAGCAATATTATTCGGTACATAATACTGATCGAAATAGTTGTGAATGGCTACCATTGAAGGATTCTTCAGGTGCTCAGAGGTACCAATTGTCGTTTGCGTTCCGTAATGTGTAGTTGGAAATAACAACGCCATCATTTTTTCATGCGTTGCCCAATAATCATTATCCTGACCGCGGTTGAACTCCTCGTATACTGCCTCTAATTCTGTGTGGAATAAACGCAATACCAATTGAGAAAAACGCTCTTGTTCAATGATTAAAAACTTTTCTAATTCATTAGAAGGAATGACATTTTTATACACCGTTTCATCAAACCAAGTATGAGCATTGGTTCCCGTTGCACCAATCGAAGCCACTGATTTATCGTACTCATTGGCCACTGCGTACTGAGACGCTTCTTTTGAAACCTCATCAATCTTTTTATAGATTGCTTTTTTCTTTTCTGGATCTGTTTCATTTTTGTGTTGTTCGTATAAGTCCGAGATCTTCTTGATCAACACTTGTTCAACTTCCCAGTTAACGGTTCCTAATTTAGATGTCCCTTTGAACAACATATGCTCTAAATAGTGCGCTAGTCCTGTACTATCTTCTGGATCGTTATTTGATCCTGTACGCACAGGAATATACGTTTGAATTCGCGGTTCATCGTGGTTCTGTGCCAAATAAACTTTTAATCCATTTTGCAGTGTGTAAACACGAGCCTTGGCTGGATCATTTTCTACATATTCATAGGTAAATCCATTGGCATCTGTCTTTGTAAGTGTTTTATATTGAGCGTGTAATACCCCACTCATCGAAAAGATAAAACCAAACAATAAATATCTTTTTTTCATAAATAGTATTTTGTATGCCCAAAGCTAAACATAATTCTCATTTGTCACGCAAAAATTACATCTACTAAAAAAAGAAAACGTCCTTAGTTTTTAACTAAAGACGTTTTCTTTTTTATTGTTCTTTTTACTATTCTTTGATTGCTTCGTGAATAGGCGTTCCGATGTTACCATTGGGAAACTCAATTTTCAAGATTTGAGCAATCGTTGGTGCGATATCCGTCATATGTGTTTGACGTGTTGTTTTTCCTTGTTTAACTCCCCACCCCATAAAAACTGCAGGAATGTGAGCATCATAAGAATTCCAACTTCCGTGGGTAGTTCCTTTTCCATCTTTAGAACCACTAAACCACTGTGGTTCCAAGATAATTTGAATAGCTCCACTACGCTTAAAGTTATATCCATTAATAATGCGCTCTCTTAACATTTGTGGCACGGACGACTCTGCCGCCTCATTCATATCGACTACAAACGCTACTCCTTCTACTTTTTTCAATAGTTTGATTGCAGCAGCGATAACTTCATCTTCCTCCACATCATTTTTATCCATCACCTCATAATTCAAGTGCACTTGATAATTAGCCAAACTTTTGATCAAATCCGCCACACCAAATTTACGATTCAGCTGCTCATTCAATTCTTTGCGAATTACTTTAGTATCAAAGTAGCCTGAATTTCCTTTTTGATCCGCGAAGAACTTTGGATTATGTGCTGCTCCGTGATCTGCACTTAAAAACAAGGTATAATTTCCCTTTCCAATATTCTGATCCAAATAAGTTAAGAAATCCGCAATATCGCGATCTAAACGCAAATACGTATCTTCTATTTCAACAGAGTTAATCGCAAATTGATGTCCGATATAATCCGTAGAAGACAAACTAACCGCTAGAAAATCCGTTACTTGAGCAGGGTTATTCCCCAGTTTCTCACTTTCGATGGCGCGTTTTGCAAAATCAAGTGTTAAGGTATTCCCTTGAGGTGTACTCTTGATTAATTCATATCCATTGTCTTTCTTTAGCTTGACTAAATCACGTGGGAATGTTGGTGTTTTTTCACCCTTAAACACTTCCTCGTACGAATTGTCATCAGCCGTACTCAATCGGTAGGTATTTATTGGATATAGTGTATTCCATCCTTGTTTATAGTATTGGTCTACTATTTTCTCCTTATTAAAACTCTTTACCCATTTTGGCAATTCAGTCATATAATACGTACTCGTAATCCAATCGCCTGTTTTTCCATCTAACCAATAAGCAGCATTGGCAAAATGTCCTGCAGGAAGGATTCCCCCTCTGTCTTTAATGGCAATACCAATTACTTTAGATTGAAAGTTAGTTGCCAACTTCAGTTGATCTGTAACCGTAGACACCAATAAATTCTTCGGTGATTGTTGTCCTACTTTTCCTTCTCCACCAACAGCTTGTACACTGTCATCTTGCGTACAATACATATTTTGTCCCGTTGCTTGGATAATAAAGTCATTACCTGCAATCCCGTGAATTGCGGGTACACTACCGGTATAGATTGTACTATGACCGATCGCTGTATACGTTGGAACGTAGTCAATCAACGTATTTTCACTCGAAAAACCTTCATTTAACATACGCTTAAATCCATTTTCACTATAGCGATCATAATAGCGGTACAAGTAGTCCCATCGCATTTGATCCACAACAAGACCTACGACCAATTTGGGTTTTTCCATCTTTTCACTAGCCAAAAGAGCAAGCGAAAAAAAGCAGCTTATTACTGTAATTACAGTTGACTTAACATTCATTTTAAACTATTTATTTGGGTGTTATTATAGTAATTAATAGGGTCTTACAAAGCTATTAAAGTCATTCAACATAGAAAACATCTCCTGTCTTAAAGTTTGTTAGTATATCCAACTACTAAAAAAAAATGATTTTGACAAATAAAACCTTTTTGTCTGAATTTCATATTACCTCAGCATTAAATATCAATAAATATTCTTTTAATTTTAAAAAGAAGTTCAACGACTTGTTTTCATTCTGCTTCTTCCTTTTCGCTGTGAATAGCGTATCTTTGTTTCTCGATGAATTTGATTCCACTCATTTAGTCATACAATGAATATTGAACAGCTTCTTACCGCCATTTATCCTTTACCTGAGCCGTCTTTAACTGCGCTAAAGGGGTTATGCAGTGAATTGCATCTACCGAAAGGTGAAATTTTACTTGAAGCAGATCGAATTGAACACCATATTTACTTCATTAAAAAAGGGGTTGTCCGTGCCTTTTCTACCCACGAAGAAGGCGAAATCACCTTTTGGTTTGGAGAAGAAGGGAGTACTATTCTCTCGATGAAAAACTACGTTGAGAATCAGAAAAGCTATGAGAGTATAGAATTGTTGGTGGATTGTGAACTGTATCAAGTCAATGTCAATGAGTTGAGTAAGTATTATCTAACGGATATTCACATTGCTAATTTTGGACGCAAGCTAGCGGAAAAAGAATTGATGCGCGTCGAAAAGCGAATTATTTCACGTGATTTACTGTCTGCCACAGAACGCTACAAAGACTTAATTAAAAATTTCCCTACTATCATTCAACGAGTTCCCTTAAAATATATCGCTTCCTATTTGGGGATTACCCAAGTGAGCTTAAGTCGAATTCGAAAAGATATCTAACCATAAAAAAACGGGATGGGAACTGCTAATTTTATCTTAGACTCCGTGGTACAAGCCTAATCTTTACTTATCTTTAGGCTCATAATAACAACTCGACATGAATAAAATTAAAGTGGTTGCATTTGATGCAGATGATACGCTCTGGATCAATGAACCTTTTTTTAGAGAAGCAGAACAACAATTCTGTATTTTACTGGAAGATTATCTTACCCATCAAAGTATTTCTCAAATCCTCTTTAAAACACAAGTAGATAATTTACCGTTGTATGGCTATGGCATCAAAGGATTCACTTTATCGATGATTGAATCAGCTGAAATTATTTCAAAAGGGACGTTAAACCCAAAAATAATTGATAAAATTGTCAAGATAGGCAAGGAACTATTAACCAAACCGGTAGAATTAATAGACGACGTAGAGGACATTCTTCAAGAATTACAAGCAAAATATCGCCTTGTTGTCGCAACAAAAGGAGATTTAAAAGATCAGCATCGCAAATTACACAAGTCGGGATTAGGTTCTTACTTTCACCATATTGAAGTAATGACAGACAAAGAGAAAATCGATTATGAGAAATTACTTCAGCGCTTGGATGTACAACCGGAGGAGTTCATCATGATTGGAAACTCTTTGCGTTCTGACGTATTACCTGTTTTGGAGTTAGGAGCGTATGCCGTGCACGTTCCCTTTCATACCACATGGTTACATGAGCACATTGATCATGCCGTTGTACACGAGAACTTTAGCTCCATTAAAAAGTTATCCGAAATTAAAGGAATATTGTAATATTCTACTCTATACAAAAAAATAAAAAAGCCATGAAAACAAAAATTTTAATCGCAGTAGCCCTAACCTTAACATCTGGTTATCTTTTAACGAGCTGTAAAGAAGGAACTAAAGAAGTTCCTACCGTTGCTCCTGTATCAACGGAAGCAACTCAAGTTACCGAGGAGTCAAACGCAGAACCGATGAACCTAACTTTTGTATCAGAAGGATATGCTACAAAAGAGGAGGGATCTGATTGGGTAAAAATCAACCTATCGAGCTTAGATCAAGATCAAGTTGCTATTCTCGTAACATCGAGAGAAGATATTAAAAAACCTACCTGTTCTTTAGAAACGGTAGCAACCAAATTAAATGACCACACATATCAAGCGATCTTGCAAGAAGTTCCAGTAAACTTTTCTCTCCAAGAAGGAGCCTTACACATTGATACTGTAAATGAAAGTGACCGAGGAGTATTATCTTACTATTGTTCTGGTGGCGGTACTTTAGTTGGAAGCTATAAAACAGCCCATTAGTTTCTCTTATGCTATATTTCTCCTACGAGTTAGGCATGCATCATTAGGAGAATTTGGTACAAAAAATAAAAAAGGAAACCTTTCGGTTTCCTTTTCCATTTTCATAAGCAATTTATTCTCTACTAAAAACGATATCCTACATAAACACCAACATTCTCATTGTAGATTTTAAAGTCATTAGCTCCCTGATTTTCTTCTACTCCAAACGTATTGGAGTTGTCAAAAATAGACGCAAATCCACGCGTATATTGAGCTCCCAGAATCAAGCCGAATTTGAACTGATACTCAATTCCTGCCGTAATACCATAATCCATCTTTTGGAGGTACTTACTATCTTCTTGATCGTCTTCTGTTGAGCCAAAGATTCCGTGGTCTTTATAGGTTCTACCATCTTCATCAACTGAAGTAATCGAAGAGTACAACAACATATTGATATAAGGTCCTGCATACACTTGCAATCCGCCAATCTTAACTGTTGGACTGATGGGATTTAAGCGCAAACTGTGCATTTCCAATGTTGCATTAAACGTATGATCGTCTAACGCTCGTTTAAAATCTGCTCCGTAATTTTGGTAAAACAACTCATGTTTCAATCCAAAGTAAGTTCCTATACTATTATCTACACTAACTCCTACAAAGAAATTATTTCTTTTATCTATTTTGCCATCTAGGGTTAATGCCTTGACATCATCTCCTTTTAGTGTAGATTGTAACCATCCTGCTTTTACACTAAGCGACGTTTTTCCTTTTAGATCTTCCTTGAAGTCCTGCGCTTTCATAGAAAGCCCAGTTAATACTAATAAACTAAAAATAATGTGTTTCATACTTCCCTTCTTAAAAATCAATATCCCAAATTCCAACTGCTTTCTCTAACTCTACCAACGACTCTGCATAGCCGAACAAGGTTTCCGCATACGCTTGTTGGGTTTCATTATACGTACGCTGTGCATCCAATACTTCCAACAAGCTACTTGCTCCACGTTGATAGCTGTATTTGATTCCTTCAAACACTTGCTTCGCCTCTTCTAACATTCCATTTTCAAAACGCTGAATTTGTTTCTGCTTGGTTAAGTAGTTTCGATAGGCTTGTGTAATCTCCTTTTCCAGTTCGAGTTCCACCATATCGTATTCCAAGGCAGCTTGACGTTCTTCATACAAGGCTGTCTTTAATCCTGCTTCACGTCGATTGGAAAATTTTAAAGGAACAGAAATTCCCGCTTTTACCACAGTATTTCCAGGTGTAGGTGCCACTGCATTTTTAACGAAAGAATTGTTTTCCACTCCGATGTTGAGCCCTAAATCAATTACGCGTTCTGCACGTGCTAATGCCACTTGCTTTCCTGCAACCACGCTATTTTGTTGCGCAACCAAATAGTCTGCTCGATTATTTTGTGCCGTAACAATTAAGTCTTCTAACGCAAACAAACGCACAAATTGACTGAAATCTCCCATTGGTAAATAGACAGAATCCACTCGTTTCACACTAATGATATTTCGTATCTCCATCAAGCTATTTTCCCATGTATCATCAGCATCTTGTAAATCATTCAACATCGACTTTGCTTCAAGCTTACTCTGAATGGCATCAACCTTGCTGATTTGTCCCAAAGAATAGCGAATGCTGTCAGATTGAGCCACTTGCAGCATAGATTCATAAGAGTCTTTCTGAATGTCGTATAACATCTTATTTTGCATAGCTTCCAAGAACGCAATTGTCGATTCAGCACGCAGGGTGTGGAAAAATTCCTGCAGTTCTAATTCAGCTAAAATCTTTTGTTCATTCGCCAAGTTTTTTCTTGCTTTTCGCTTGCCTCCTAGTTCCAAGTCCCAAGACAATTCTGCCTCAAAACCATAGCCCATTTGCATGCGTTTTTGCTGATTATCTGCCCAACCGATACTCAATTCAGGATCGGGAAATGCTTTAGCTGCTTGCACTTCTGCTTCTGCAATATTGATATTGTATTTTTCCGCAGCATAGCCCAAGTTGTTTGCTATCATTCTGGATAGAAACTCCTTATAGGTAAGTGTGCTTTTTGTTGTGGCTTGCTCTGTATGCCCATTTTGAGCATACATTGCACTTCCACAAAACATAGCGAGAACACTTATACTAATATATTTTTTAAACCTATTCATCTCAATGCTAGTTTTCTTCTGTTTCTTCTACTTTTACAAAGTCGCTGTCTTTCCCCCATTTGCGTTCCATAAGGTAGTACAACGCAGGTAGGACAAACAGCGTTAAAATAGTTGCGAATAACAACCCATAAACGATAACTGTTGCTAAAGGGCGCTGTACATCCGAACCAATACCCGTTGCCATAGACGCAGGGAATAATCCCAAAATAGCTACGGTTGCGGTCATCAATACAGGCCTGAATCGCTGTTCAGCACCTAACAAGACTGCTTCTAGTAAAGCATGTCCTTTTTTGCGCAAGTCATTGATATGGGAAATCATAATCACCCCATTCTGAATCGCCACTCCAAACAGGGCAATAAACCCTACGGCTGAAGACACGTTTAGAGACATCCCTCTCACGTTCAAGGCTAACATACCTCCAAATAACGCCAAGGGAACCACCACCATCAACAAACCTGCTTGTCTAAATTGACCAAAAGCACCGTACAATAGAACAAACATCAAACACAAGGTCAACGGTACAATAATAGCCAAACGGTTATATGCGCGATGTTGGTTTTCAAACTGTCCACCCCATTCAATGTGAAATTTATTGTGATCGTAGGTAATATTTTCTTCTATCTTTTGTTGAGCTTCTTTAAGTAAAGAACCTAAATCTCTGTTTCGAACATTTAGCTTTACCGTTAGGTGACGTCTATTCATCTCACGGGTGATTGTACTTTCACCTGTACTTGTTTTTACATCCGCTACTTGTGAAAGAGGAATCTTAGCACCTGTACTTGAGGTCAACATAAGGTTGGCTATTTTCTCGGGTGTATTTCTACTTTCTTCTGTATAACGGGCGCTGATGTCATACACCTTGTTTCCGATAAAGATTTGAGAAATTGCCTTTCCACCGATAGCCACTTCAATTAACTCTGCCACATCCGCTACATTCAATCCATACTGTGCAATCTTATCACGGTTGGCGTGAATTTGCAATTGCGGAAGTGGTGGTTCCTGATCGATCGCCAAATCTACTGCTCCATCTACTGTTTTTAATGTTCCTAAAACCTCATTGGCGATGCGTCTAGTTTCATGAAAATCTTCCCCATATACTTTTACCACTAATTCACTGTGTGCTCCTGAGATTTTGTCCATTACTCCATCAATCATCGGCTGAGCAAATCCAACGGTAAACCCTGGTAGTGATTCGTATTCTGCCGCTAATTCTTCAATTAAATCATTTTTCGTCTTTCCTCTTGGCCATTCTTTGTACGGTTTAATTCCGATCGAACACTCAAAATGAGAAGGTGTAAAAGGATCCGTTCCATCGTCATTTCGTCCTGCCTGAACCATCACATACGTCACTTCTTCATACTTCATCGTTCTTGCGCGCAACGTATCACTCATTTCTTTAGATTTCTCCAACGAAATTCCCGGTGGCAGCGTTACTTGCAACCAAATAGACCCTTCATCCAATGGCGGTAAAAAGTCTTTCCCCACTTTTACCGTTAATCCAATGGTAACAACTAGTACAATACTAATAGGTAAGAACACTTGTTTCGGATTTTTCATAATCTTTTCGATGCGATTATGATACAATGCCGTTAACTTTTCCAACCATTTATTGTGGTATATTTTTCTCGGCTTTTTATACACCGCATACGCCAATCCTGGAATTAAAAACAAGGCCACTAACAAAGCACCTAGTAAGGCAAATCCAACAGTAAAGGCCATCGGGGTAAACAATTTCTTTTCAACACGCTCAAAAGCAAAAAGCGGTAAATACGCTGTAATGATGATAATTGTGGCGAAAAAAACAGGTTTAGCTACCTCTTTGGTACGCTGTGCAATTGATTTTTCCTTTAATTCTTCCTTCGGATTGTCTTCTCGCTTCTTGAGGATAGACTCCATCATAACGATAGCTCCGTCGACAATAATACCGAAATCAATCGCCCCTAAGGACAATAAGTTTGCAGGAATATCCGTGAAGTGCATCAAGATAAATGCAAATAAAAGAGAAATAGGAATTGTAATAGCTACCAGTAAAGCACCTCTCCAACTACCTAAGAAAACAATTAATACAATAATTACTAAACTAATTCCTTCGATTAACGTTGTCGAAACCGTATGCAATGTTGTATCAACTAAATCTGTGCGATCTAAGAAGGTGTGAATCTTAACCCCTTCTGGTAAAAGTTCATTGTTTAGTTCATCTACATAGTGGTGAATTTTCTCCAATACAATAGACGGATTTTCTCCTTTTAACAACAGAACAATTCCCTCAATACTATCGGAGTAATTTCGCTCTTTATCCGAATAGCCCAACACTCCTTTGCGTTCTACATTTCCGTATTTTAAGCGACCTAAGTCTTTCAAGAAAATTGGAATTCCGTTATCTGCTTTAACAACTATTTTTCCTAAATCTTCCAAATCTTTGACTAGCCCAATTCCGCGAACAACATACCCTAAATCCCCACGTGTTAATACACTTCCTCCAGAATTCACGTTATTTTCTTCGATTGTTTCTGTTACATCACTAAGGGATAAATCATATTGTTCTAATTTATGCGGATCTAATTCGATTTGGAATTGCGTTGTAATTCCTCCGAAATTCGTTACCTCTGCTACACCTGAGACCTGATTTAGTTTGGGGATGATAATAAAGTTTTGAATATCGGTTAACTCTCTCAAGCTATAACCATCACCTTCAATGATGTAGCGATATACTTCTCCAATAGGAGAGGTTAAAGGATCGAGTTCAGGAATAGCATCATAGGGCAATTCCACAGCATTAAGGCGTTCTTGAATACGCTGACGAGCAAAATAGTCGTCTACCCCATCTTCAAAAACAAGCGTAATCATAGAGAGTCCGAACGTACTATTGCTTCTCATCACATGCATCCCCGGCATTCCGTTTAGGGCGCGTTCAATGGGAATGGTAATTTGTAATTCGATTTCTTCTGCTGCTAATCCAGGCACTTGTGTAACCACCTGTGAGGTTGTATCTGCGATATCTGGATAGGCTTCTATAGACAGTTGTTTCCATGAATAGTAACCGAAGATACACAGTAAGCCAAACAAAGCAGCAACAAGCCATCTTTTGTGTATAGCTGTATCTATTATTGATTTTTTCATTTTTTGCTGTTTTTAGTGGATTACTATAATTGAGGAAGGTAAATCCCTCCTTCACTTACAATTTTATCGCCTTTCTCTAAGCCCGATAAAATCACGGTTTGATTACCTGAAACACCACCAATGGTTACATTTTTTCGCGTGTACTCATTGGGAGCTACTTCAACAAATACAAAAGAGTCATCCTCTCCTTGTAAAACAGCTCTTGAAGGCACTAAAATTACTTTTTCTGGTTGATCGATAAATCGCACATTCACGTACATTCCTGGTTTTAGGATGCGCTTGTTGTTATCTACTTCAATCAAAACATCAATACTTCTCGTTTCTTCATCGACAATTTCATTGACATGATAAATCGTTCCTACGATAGGTTCATCGGGATAAGCAGACAATTCAACTTGCACTTTGTTGAGCTTCGTTAAGTGTTGAATGTCTTTTTCTTTAACTTTTCCCACAATCCAAATTTTATTTAGTGCAGCGATTTTAATCACCGGATCTGCATCTTCGTTGATGTATTGTCCCAATACAATATTGTTTTCCAATACCTCACCTTCAATAGGCGATCGCACAATGAGCGGTTGCCCTAAAATTAAAGAAGAAGGTTGAACATTGTATATTTTGATCGCCGCTGTTGCATTGTCAAAAGCAGCTTTTGCCATTGAGTGCTCTGTTTCTGCTTCTTCATACTCTTGACGCACTCCAACCCCATTCGCCAATAAATCTGCTTGTCGCTTGAGGTTCAACGAAGTTTGTTTGTACTCCTGTTTAGAGTCAAAATAATCTTTTTGTGCCTCAAAATAATCAGGTGATGAAACTTCAAATAGCGGTTGATTAACACCTATTTTTTGACCTAGTTTGACGAATGATTTGATAATCCTTCCTGAAAAAGGAGAGGCAATTTCCGCATAATGGTTCGGTATTGCCTTTACTAAACCTGCAGTGACTAAATCAAAAGTGAAGTCTTCTTCCTCTACTTGTGTGACTTTAATTCTGCTTTTTAGATTTGAATCTGCCGATAAGGAAATGACTTTATTGTTCACCTGATACTGAGCAACATCACTGGTTTGTTCCTTTTTATCCGAGCAAAAACTCATTAAGATACTCAAGCCTAAAACTCCTGCTATTTGTACTTTTTTTGCCATTATGTTTATTTTAAATTTTTACTTTCTAATATTTTCTTAATTTACGAATTTTTAATTCACAATTCTCATTATATGAATAAAATATTACGTTTATTTAACAATATAAAACAGCTATTCTTTATCCATAAGGTGTCAAATCACAGCGAAAACGCCCTTTTTTCATTTTATTTAGTTTAGTGAAGAAATATTGATTTTCTTCTTGTTTGTATTAGTGTAGATCGAAAACATAAGCGGCTAGTCCAAAGTAAATTAACAACCCAATAATATTGACGATTGTTCGAATAGCTGGACTAGCGACAACGGCGGGATCAGCCCCCATTTTTTTGACAAGCAACGGTAAAGCAGCTCCGATTACGGTAGAAAAGACAACCTGTAAGAACAACGCGAAAGCGATTACAGCACCGACGGTCCATAGGGAAAAAGTTTCAGTGCTATCCGTCTCCCAGCTGAGAAAAGCTACTTTACCAAAGGCTAGTAGTCCCAAACACAAGGCTAATAACAAAGCAATTCTCGTTTCTTTCCACAATACACTCATCCACGTCTTAACCGTAATTTGTCCCAACGCTAGTGCCCGAACAACAACAGTTGCTGACTGACTTCCTGCATTTCCTCCTGAATCCGCTACCATAGGCATATACAAGGCAAGAATAACCATCTGAGCAAGTGCACCTTCAAAACTGTGTATGATTAGACCTGAAATTAACCCTACGATCGCTAAGGTCACCAACCAGAATACGCGTTTCTTAAAGTGAGCTAAAATCGTAGTTTGGACATAATCGGCATCTTCACTACTTCCCATAACCCCCATAAACTTTTGCATATCTTCAGTATGCTCTGCTTGAATAATATCTAAAGCGTCATCATGTGTTACAATACCGACTACTTGTTTTTTACGATTGAGAATCGGCAGTGCGACTAATTCGTACTTGTCAATTTTTGCAGCTACTTCTTCACTATCTTCATCTACATAACCAAAGACAAAATCGCAGTGAAGCTCCTCCTCAACTAACTGATGTGGTTCGGCAATAATCAAATCTTTTAAGGTGATAAAACCCAAAAGCGTTTGATCTTCATTAACCACATAGATATAGTAGATGGTCTTTTTAGAGGGCGCATCTTGTCGTACTTTGTGAATTGCTTCAAAACAAGTCATTGTCTTAGAGACAGTTGCGAAATCCGTACTCATAATTCCACCTGCTGTATCTTCAGGATAAGAACTGAGGGCTAACACATTTTCCCGTACTTGTTTAGTTAGAAAAGGCAATAAGTCGATTTGTTCCTGCTGGGTTAAAATTTGAAACAAATCTGCTCGATCTTCTGAAGGCATTTGTTCAAATAAACGAGAGAAACGCTTCATGCTCAATTGTTGAAAAATAGACAATTGTTTCACCAAAGGAAAAGCGGCAAATATTTGAGCTTGATGTTCTAAGGGAAACTCTCTCAAGATGACTAATAAATCTTGTGTATTCATCAAAGACATTGCTTCACTTACATCGATAACGGGCATTTTCTTTAGCACAGGGAGCATTTTGATCATTTGATCTAACCCTTTAAAATCTTCGGCGATTTTTCGAAAACTGCTGTGTTCATACTTCATTGTTCTCATGACTTGCTGTTTTTAAAGATTAGTACGTAGTTAACTCCCATGAAACTTCAGATACACCAAATTCCAAGGAAACTTTTTGTGCAATCTGTTCTAGAATATCGTCTTTACGTCCGATGCAATACACCTCAAACTTGAGGTAAGAAAACGCGGGGTTACCGTTATCTGAACTCTTCAACGAACGCATTTGCAGCTCTTTTTGCGCTTTCAGATGTTTGAGTACCATAACTCTTATATCATTTTCTACTTTCTCTTTACAACCGACAATAATTTCATAATACACTTCAGAGGAATCGCCTTCTGTTTCAAAGGACATTTTATTCATCAAATTGCCAATTGGACGTAGTAAAAGGTGAGCACAAACGATTAAAACGGTCATTACAACAGCCTCTTTCCATAATCCTACCCCACACATGGAGCCAACTGAAGCTGAACACCAAATTGTCGCTGCTGTATTCAAACCGCGGATACTGAATCCATCCTTCATAATCACGCCTGCTCCTAAGAAACCTATTCCACTTACAACATACGAAGCGACGCGCCCTACTGCAGTTCCCCCAATTTGATACGACATCAACACAAATCCCGCTGCTCCAATACAAACCAATGTATTGGTTCGCAATCCTGCACTTTTTTGTCTAACCTGACGTTCAGCACCAATCAATGCCCCTAATATAAAAGCAAGTAATAATCTTAAAATAAATACTGTAATTGCCATAACTTCATTTTTTTTACTCCTACTTCATGTAAACAAATGTTATGAGCAACAATCAGCAGGATGATTAACATTCTTTCGTTACAAAGGATTCTGTGTCCATCATCTATTTTTTTGATGGGACAAAAGTAGGTGTTATGGGCGCTGAAGGCTATTAGAAAGCCTTTAGAAAAAAATTAGAATTCTATTAGAAAAAAAAAAGCGCTTACTTATCGTAAACGCTTTTTCCTATTTATAGTTGGATGGTAAATGTAGTTCCTTCACCCACTTTTGATACGACCTGTAAGGTACCTTTGTGTAGATTAATAATTTTATTGGTCAAGGGCAATCCAATGCCATTCCCCTCCTTGTAGTTTTGATTCTGTCCTCTGTAAAAGGGGGTAAAAATAGAGTCTAAATCTTCTTGTTCAATACCTATCCCCCTGTCAATCACTTGAATGTTCAATCGATAATCGAGATATAATACTTGAATTGTACAGGCATTGTGTTCGGAAAATTTACACGCATTTTCCAATAAGTTGACTAAAGCTACTTCTAATAGGTATGGATTTGCATTAACCACCATCATTTCTTCACTGCTGATTGATTCATCAATGACAAAATTAAATTTATAAGAGGCATTCATCCGCTGCAATTTCTGACAGGCGTCGATAATTACTTCATCTACGCGAACCGGTTTAAAAACGATTTCGGTTGGATCATAACTAGCCTTAGCAAAATCCAATAAACTATTAGATAATCGCACAATTTTTTGAGAATCGCTCAAGGCATTTTGTAGCGTTTGAACATAGTATGCTTGATCTTGTTCTTTGCTCAAGGCCAATTCTAGTTCGGCTATAATAGCAGCTAGAGGTGTCCGTAGCTCATGAGAGATATTGGAAACAAATTGTTTTTGAGAATCAAAAGAGTTTTCTAAGCGGTTGAGCATTTCGTTAAAGGTATCGCCCAAAGCAGCTAACTCATCTTTATTTTTCTTTGTGCTAATGCGCAAATCTAAATTTGTTGCGGTTATTTTATTTACCTCATCATTCATTTTGGTGATGGGCAAGAGTACTTTATCGGCGAAAAATAATCCGACAAAATAAATCACTAAAAGAGAGATTACAACTAGGACCACAATGGTCACAAAGAGATTTTGCAATTTGGTGTAGCCGTATTCATCAAAGGCAGTAGCCGTAATAATATAATTGCGATCACCAAACGAATACTTCATCCCGATCACTTGCCAATCCTCTTGGGTATAATGCATACTCCCACGCTCAATAATGGAGTGGATCATTTCTTTTGTTTCTTTCACTCGATCGATTTCCACTGCATCGTGATACAGTAAATTAAAATCGTAGTCATAGAGTGCCACCTCTACTTCGTTGATAATTTCGCTATTATTGAGGTAGATCTTGTGTAGCGTCGTGGGTTTTACTTGAGCCTCTAAAACCAGCTTCGCCTTTGTGATGGCTTCTTTTTCAAGCTCTTCGTAAAACTCTATTTCTCTACTCTTAGAGGAGGACCAATAAATAACACTGGCAAACACCAACAAAATAGAGGCTACCAACAGGGTAAACAATAAGCTAAGTCTCGTTTTAATTCTCATTGCTCTTCAATATAAATCCCATACCCGATTTGGTGTGGATCAATTTATTCGTAGCATCAAGTTCTATTTTTTTTCTGAGATAATTGATATAAACATCAATAAAATTTGTTCCGGTATCAAAATGGGTATCCCAAACTTTCTCAGAAATTTCCGCACGAGATAAAACGCGTTCAGGGTTCTCCATCATAAACTGCATCAAATTAAACTCCTTAGGCGTTAAGTGAATTTCTTGTTCTGCCCGTTTAAATTTCTTCTGATTCAGATCAATTTCCAAATCGGCATATTTTAGAATATGACTATTTATTTCAGTTGCATTCTCAAAACGTTTAAGAAGTGCGCGAATGCGAACATAGAGTTCTCTTAATTCAAAAGGTTTAACTAGGTAATCATCTGCCCCTGCATCAAACCCTTCTACTTTATCATCGGTTGTGCCTAATGCAGTGAGCATGATAACCGGTGTATTGGGTACAGTCATTTTGAGTTCTTTACACAAATCAATGCCGTTAATCTTAGGTAGGATGACATCTGTAATGATTAATTGGTATTTTCTCTGTAGGGCGAGTTTTCTCCCCATATACCCATCATAGGCAACATCCACAGCAAAGTTTTGTTCTTGCAAGCTACGTTGAAGCAATTCAGCAACGCGAACATCGTCTTCTATTACTAATATTTGGCTCAAAAGATTCTCCATTTAAATTAATCTGGAGCAAGATAAGTCTTTTTAGAAAAAGAGAGGTTATTTCTACGGTAAAACAACCCCTACTTTCCTTTTTAAAAGGAGATACAGTTTTAGAAAAGCAATTCTGAAACAACGATTTCTGTAATGTATCTTTTCTTATTTTCTTTGTCTTCATACGAGCGATTAACTAGCTTACCTTCAATGGCAACCTCTTTGCCCTTAATCACGTATTTTTCGGCGACGTCAGCTAATTTACCCCATACTACTACATTGTGCCATTGGACATTTTCAATCTTATCTCCTTTGTCGTTGTAATAAAATTCATTAACTGCAATAGAGAACGTAGCCCTTTTTTTTTCCTTACCAAAAACAATAATTTCAGCATCTTGACCTGCTCGCCCAATTAATTGAACGCGATTTCGCAATGAACTCATAATAGATTTGTTTTAAAAAAATTAGAAATAAACTATTAGTTTTTTTAGCAAAAAACGCACCAAATGCAAGAAACAACCTACACTTACCGCCTAGAATATTTACTTATTAAAAGTATTATTTGTAATTTGCAATAAAAAATTCATGGATACTACAATTAACAAGATTGAACTTCGCAATCTTCAACTAGATGACTATTTGGAGCTTAAAAATTCAATGCTTGAGTCTTATACGGGTATGGAAGATCCGTATTGGAATAAGAGTGAGATTGAAAACCTATTGAGTATTTTCCCCGAAGGACAGTTGGTTGTTTTGGTGGATGATATTGTTGTTGGATCTGCACTTTCAATCATCATCGATGAGAAAAAGGCAATGTCTACCCACAATTATGACCAGATTACAGGCTATTCTTCGTTTAGTACACACAACCCAGAAGGCAATGTTCTGTATGGGATTGACGTATTCATTCATCCCAAATACAGAGGCTTGCGTTTAGGGCGTCGTTTATACGATGCTCGTAAAGAATTATGTGAGCAACTCAACCTAAAATCTATTGTATTTGCAGGAAGAATTCCCAAATACGCAAAATATGCAAGTGAACTGACCCCTAAGCAATACTTAGAAAAAGTAAGAGCAAAAGAAATTAACGACCCCGTGATGTCGTTCCAAATGTCGAATGATTTTCACATGGTTCGCTTGATGCGCAACTACTTAGATGGCGATAAAGAATCGAAAGATTATGCCGTTTTATTGGAGTGGAATAACATTTACTACGAAAAGGATGTACAGTTAATCAACACCAAAAAGAGTGTGGTTCGTTTGGGATTAATCCAATGGCAAATGCGTCCTTTTAACGACCTAGAGGAGTTCTTTGATCAGGCAGAATTTTTCATCAATGCCGTTTCGGATTATGAAAGTGACTTTGCCATGTTTCCAGAACTGTTTACCGCGCCTTTAATGGCAGCATATAACCACTTGTCGGAGGCAGATTCTATTCGTGAACTTGCACGTTATACGACGCCAATCCGCAAGCGTTTTCAGGAGTTTGCCATTTCATACAACATCAACATCATCTCTGGTAGTATGCCCTATATAATTGATGGGACACTGTACAACGTGGGATTCCTTTGTAAACGCGATGGAACATATGAAATGTACTCTAAGATACATATTACCCCAAACGAAGTACACTATTGGGGAATGCAAGGAGGATCTGCTATTCAGACGTTTGATACCGATTGTGGAAAAATTGGAATTATCGTTTGTTACGATGTGGAATTCCCTGAACTCCCTCGTCTATTAGCAGAAGAAGGTATGGAAATTCTCTTTGTTCCGTTTTTAACAGATACACAAAATGGATATACACGTGTTCGCAACTGTGCTGCTGCTCGTGCTATTGAAAACGAGTGTTATGTAGCCATAGCAGGATGTGTTGGAAACTTACCTAAAGTAAACAACATGGATATTCAATTCGCTCAAGCAGCTGTGTTTACTCCTTCTGACTTTGCTTTTCCTACCAATGGAGTAAAAGCAGAAGCAACACCAAACACAGAAATGACCTTAATTGTCGATGTCAACCTTGACTTGCTCAAAGAGCTTCACGAACACGGTAGCGTTCGCATCATGAAAGACAGACGTTTGGATCTCTATGATTTACAAAAAAAGAAATAGATTAAATACAATAAAAGCCTGAGTGATCCTCAGGCTTTTTCATTGATCATTTGCTTCAAAAATTAGCACGTTTCGGATTTTATAACTGCGTAAATAGCGTGATATTTGTTCCTTGATTAAAAATCATAATGCCCCATGCCCTGATGAAAGAAACCATAAACTACACGCGTATAGCAGAAGCCATTGCGTATATACAAGCAAACTTCAAGCAACAACCTCGCTTGGACGAGGTCGCCCATGCTATGAACTTAAGCCCCGCGCATTTTCAGCGTTTGTTTACAGAGTGGGCAGGTACAAGTCCGAAGAAATTCTTACAATTCACAAGTTTAGAATATGCCAAGTGGTTGCTAAAGGAACAACAGGCTTCGCTATTCGATACTACATATGAAACGGGGTTATCCAGCACAAGTCGCCTACACGATCTATTTATCACTTTAGAAGGGATGAGTCCTGCAGAATATCAAAATGGCGGACAACAACTCACCATTTGCTACAGCTTTGCCTCGACTCTCTTTGGTCCGATTTTGATTGCATCGACAGCTAAAGGTATTTGTCACCTCGTATTTATCACAGAGGAAACCTTGGCATTACAGGAACTCAAAGCTAAATTTCCACAGGCTACATTTGTTCCTCAAACGGACCAGCTGCAACTTCAAGCTTTGCAGATTTTTCAAAGTAAAAACCCTGATTTAAAACAAATTAAGCTACACCTAAAAGGTACAGAATTCCAACTCAAAGTATGGCAAAGCTTGTTGGCTATTCCCATGGGGGAACTAACCACCTATGGAGCACTTGCACAAGCCATTGACAACCCTAAAGCCTCAAGAGCAGTTGGTACAGCTATTGGAAGTAATCCTGTGGCTTTTTTAATTCCCTGTCACCGCGTAATCCAATCTACAGGTCTCTTTGGCAACTATATGTGGGGAGCGACGCGAAAAACAGCCCTTATTGGGTGGGAAGGTGTTCAAGTTTACGCAAAAAAGGAAGAGAATAAAGAGTAGTACATGGACTTATTTAACACGTCAGACAACGAGCAACACAACTACTTGCCCTACAATGGAACGGTACACTTTTACGGTTTTCTTCTAACCACAGAAGAGGCTAATTTCTACTTTGATCATCTCCTACAACACATCGAATGGAAAAATGACGAAGCTATTATTTTTGGCAAAAGAATTAGCACAAAGAGAAAGGTCGCTTGGTATGGTTCTCATCCCTTCCCTTATACCTACTCCAAGGTTACGCGATTTGCTTTACCCTGGACACCTGAATTAATAGCACTCAAAATGCGCATTGAAAACGCAACTGGAGAGACGTATAACTCCTGCTTACTCAACCTATATCACGATGGAAATGAAGGTATGGCATGGCACAGTGATGGAGAAAAAGACTTAAAGAAGAACGGTGCTATTGCTTCGTTGAGCTTAGGTGCGACGCGAAAATTTTCATTCAAACACAAATCAACCCAAGAAAAAGTAGATTTCACTTTAGCTAGTGGTCATTTGCTCGTTATGAAAGACGAAACACAAACGTTTTGGCTCCATCGATTACCTCCCACAAAACTAGTACAACACCCAAGAATTAACCTCACCTTTCGCACCATAGACCACTAAAAAAACAGCTCCCTAAACCAAGAGAGCTGCCTTAAACTAAAAACATAATAACTAACTTAACTATTCTATTGAAGAGAATAATTAAACCAATAAACAACTACCTGCTTTTCTTACAACATGGAAGTCGGACAAACAAAAGCTGTTTGATCCAAAGTGGTAACAGGTGCTAAACCTTGAAAGCCTCCAATTACATCTACTACTTTTAAAAATCCATTTGCACGTAAGATTGAGGCTGCAATCATACTGCGATAACCTCCAGCACAATACACGACTTGTGTTTTTTCTTTATCTAGGCTATTCCACTTTTCTGCTAATTCATTTAAGGAAATAAAGGTTGACTCTACTAAATGTGCAGAGCGATATTCATTTTCTTTTCGAACATCTAATAGAACTGGTTTTTCACTTTGAACATAGGTATCAAACTGCTGAGCTTCTAAACGAGGAATGGTATTGAATGGACGATTAGCCTTTTTCCAGGTGTCAATCCCCCCCTCAATAAAGCCTACAGTATGATCATATCCCACACGAGAAAGGCGAATCATACTCTCTTCTTCTTTCCCTGGATCGGTAATCAAAATAAGAGGTTGTTGTAAATCTTGTATCAATTCCCCTACCCAAACGGCAAACGGACCGTTAAGACCGATATTGATACTATTGGGAATAAATCCCACAGCAAAATCTTGGGGTGATCTCGTATCGAGTAGTAGAACATTGCCTGTTTCGACCATCTCGTCAACCATCTCCAACGTCAAAGGTTTAAAAGCACGATCCAATACTTGATCAAGTTGTTCATATCCCCCTATATTGAGCAAGACATTTTTCGGAAAATATTGAGGAGGGGTAGCCAGCCCAGTAAGCAACTCCTCTACAAATTCATCTTCCGTCATATCAACACGAAGAGCATAATTGGTTTTTTTTTGATTCCCCAACGTATCTGTTGTTTCCTTACTCATGTTCTTACCACATGCACTCCCTGCTCCATGGTTAGGATACACAATTAAGTGATCAGGTAGTGGCATAATTTTGTGGCGTAGTGATTGATACAAATGCCTTGCTAATTTTTCTTGTGTCAATTCTGATTGAACTAATTGTACTAAATCAGGTCGCCCAACATCACCAATAAATAAGGTATCTCCCGTAATAATAGCATGTGGCTCCCCTGATTCATCAAAAATCAAATACGTACTACTTTCCATGGTATGACCAGGCGTATGTAATACTTGAATTTTTATATTACCTACATAAAAAACTTGGTTATCTGTAGCAATAATCGCATCATAATTCGGCGATGCAGTAGGTCCAAATACGATCTGAGCCCCTGTTTTTTGCATTAAATCCAAATGTCCACTAACGAAATCCGCGTGAAAATGGGTTTCAAATACATACTTAATCGACGCTTTATCTTTTGCGGCTCGATCAATATACGGTTGCACATCGCGCAGCGGATCAAAAACTGCCGCTTCTCCATTACTTGATAGATAATATGCAGCATGAGCAATGCATCCGGTATAAATTTGTTCGATTATCATAACCAATCTTTTTAGTGAGGTAAAAGTAGATCTTCTCCTCCTATATAAAAATGACAATTATCATACGCCTTCCTCCCCTTTAAGCTTTAAATCAGGAATTAACCTCCTTTTAAGACAGAAAAAACCACTTTTTTTTCGTAAATTGGGAAAAACTAACAATTATGAGAAATTACAAAATAGCTTCGCTGAAAAAGCTACAGGATGAAGGCAAAGATATCCATCGCTTGCCTTTTTCAATTCGCATTCTTTTAGAAAATGTATTGAGAAATCACGACGGATTTGCTATTACGGATGAGCATATTGATACGTTAGTCAATTGGCAACCGCAACCCACAGATAAAGATATTCCCTTCAAACCTGCTCGTGTATTAATGCAGGATTTTACAGGTGTACCTGGTGTTGTAGACCTTGCTTCCTTACGTGCAGAATATGTACGTCAAGGGAAAGATGGAGAAAAGATTACCCCAGCTATTCCCGTCGATCTTGTTATTGATCACTCTGTACAAGTTGACTACTACGGAACGGATTATTCCTATAAAGAAAATGTAACCAAAGAATATGAGCGAAACGCAGAGCGTTATGAATTGCTCAAATGGGCACAACAAGAATTGAAAGGCTTTACTGTTGTTCCTCCTGGGATGGGTATTTGCCATCAGGTAAATTTAGAGTATCTCGCGAAAGGAGTCATCAATCGAGATGGTTGGTTATTTCCTGATACCTTAGTAGGAACAGATTCTCATACCCCAATGGTCAATGGAATTGGGGTAATTGCTTGGGGTGTAGGAGGAATTGAAGCGGAAGCTGCGATGCTTGGTCAGCCCATTTACTTTACTTGCCCAGAGGTTGTAGGGCTGAAACTAACTGGTAAAATTCCAGAAGGCGCAACAGCAACGGATATGGTACTATCTATTACTAAAGTGTTGCGCAAACAGGGTGTTGTAGGAAAATTTGTCGAGGTATTCGGTGATGCATTGGATCATTTATCCGTGACAGATCGAGCGACAATCTCTAATATGTCTCCCGAATTTGGTTGTACGGTAACGTATTTCCCTATCGACAATCAAACTTTACACTATATGCGTCAAACCAATAGAGAAGAACAGCACGTACAATTGGTCGAAGAATATTGCAAAGAGAATCTGTTGTGGAGAACAGGAAAAGAAGATATTGTTTATTCTGCTGTTGTAGAAGTTGATTTGAATACACTTGAACCTACGGTATCTGGCCCTAAACGCCCTCAAGATAAAATTCTCGTACGCGAATTAGACCAAACGTTCTCTACGTTATTAGAAGAAGAGTACAATCGCGCCTATGTAGCGATCAAAGATAGACGTGAATCAGCTTGGTTATCTGAAGGAGGTTCTGGAACGGAGTATAGCTATAAACAAAGAGAAGCAACAACAGAACAACCAACAGAAGTTGTCCAAGAGGCGATGCATGCAGTACGCATCAAACAGAAAAACAAAGAATATGTAGTCAGTGATGGTAGTATTGTTTTAGCTGCTATTACGAGCTGTACAAATACATCAAATCCAGAAGTAATGATTGGTGCAGGACTAGTTGCTCGCAAAGCGATACAACGTGGATTGCGCACAAAATCATGGGTAAAGACGAGTTTAGCCCCTGGGTCAAAAGTTGTAACGCATTACTTGGACCGCTCTGGCTTATCGGAAGATTTAGAAGCCTTGCGTTTCCACACGGTTGGTTATGGTTGTACGTCCTGTATTGGAAATAGTGGTCCACTACCAGCGCCTATTGCAGCGGCAGTCACACAAGGAGATCTTGTAGTAGCCTCCGTACTATCAGGGAATCGAAACTTTGAAGCAAGGGTGCATCCACAAGTCAAAATGAACTTCTTGATGTCTCCTATGCTGGTTGTTGCCTACGCTCTAGTAGGACGTGTTGACATCAACTTACTGACAGATCCTTTGGATTACGACCCCAATGGTGAGCCGGTTTATCTAAGAGATATCTGGCCTACACATGAGGAGATTAGAGCAGTAATTAACGACTCCTTAAAACGAGAGGACTTTAAAGAAGTTTACGATCAAATTTTCGAAGGCGAAGAGAACTGGAAGAACCTACAAGTACCAACAGGAGCTAGTTTTAAATGGAATCCAGCATCAACTTATATTCGCCATGCTCCATTTTTCGAGCACTTACCTAAAGAGCCTAAACCGTTAACAGACATCAACGGTGCTAGAGTCTTACTTTACCTAGGCGACTCTGTAACAACAGACCATATCTCGCCAGCCGGATCGTTTAACGAAGAATCTGCTGCTGGAAAATATCTTCTTTCTCAAGGGGTTAAACCAGAAGATTTCAACTCCTATGGATCGAGACGTGGAAATCACGAAGTGATGATGCGCGGTACGTTTGCCAATGTGCGCATTAAAAACAAAGTTGCACAGCGCGAAGGAGGATACAGTACTTACTTTCCCACAAATGAATCGTTAACAGTTTACGATACAGCCATGAAATACAAGGAAACAGAAACACCATTGGTTGTTCTTGCAGGAAAAGAATACGGTAGTGGTTCTTCCCGTGATTGGGCTGCCAAAGGAGCCTATTTACTGGGGATCAAAGCCGTTATCGCAGAAAGTTTTGAACGCATCCACCGCAGTAACTTAATTGGAATGGGCATCGCTCCTTTGCAATTCATGCCTAACCAATCAGCGGAAAGTTTAGGGTTAACTGGAAGAGAAACATATACCATTACTGGATTAGCTCAGAACCTTACTCCACATAAAGTTGTAGAAGTAACTGCCACAAACGAAGCAAATCAGGTAATTAAATTCCAAGCCTTAGCTCGATTTGATTCTTTGATTGAAATTGAATACTATAAAAATGATGGAATTCTTCAGTATGTATTGAGGGATTTCCTCAAAAACTAAGTAAAAAAGGCTGTTCAGGAGAGCAGCCTTTTTTTAAACAAACCCTTGTTTAATCGCTTCTTGTACTAAAGTAGCTGAATCAGGTGAACCAAAAGCAACTTTAATTTTAGCAATTCGCTTTTTTATTGTTGGAGCAGATAAAGGTATATGACGTTCTAAATCAATGAGCTTATGTCCTTTGGCTAACAAAATTAATATCGCTCGATTGTAATCGTCGTACATCACTTCTTTATGTACCATTTCTTCTAAACATTGTTTGACTAATGGGCTTTGAAAAGAATCACCTCTAAGCACTGCACGCACAAAATCTAGGAGTACTTGAGGTGTTATTTCATTTTTGCCGATAATATTCGTTGGTCGAATATTTTTTACAATTTCGTAAATAGTCAATATTTCCGTACGTCCTGTGATTGTGATCGTTCGGCAAGAAGGCATTTCCTTTTTGATATACCGAATAATATCACCTCCATCTTCCCAAGCCGAATTTGGTCCTTTGGGAAGTGAAAAATCGACAAGCGCTAGTTCATACGGTTCTCCTCTCTCATTTGCTTGATCAATTTTTTGTTTTGCTTCTGTACAATCAAAGGCTTTGTCAAAGACAAAAAATTGAGCAAATGTCTCATTACTTTGCAAAGCCATTCGATATCCCTCAACAATTAAAGGATGATCGTCTACTAACAAAATTTTTTTCATACCACGAACTTTAATATCTCGAATACAAGTCTATTTACTCAGTGTGCACTACGTATCAATTCCCCAAAAGATACAATAGAAAGTAAGTAAACTTGCGCTACAGTTACTTATAGTATCAACTATTGTTGGTCACTAATGTAGTGAAAAAACCAAGTTCCATCTTGTTTACTTCCTCACATTTATTGATTTTTATCCCAAAAGGATAAAAATCCATCTCAAAAGGACCTCCATTGTAAACAAAAAGGTCAACTAACATGCTAGTTGACCTTTTTTATCTGCTATTCCTTTCCTTATACTAGTCCATGAGCGATTAAATACTCTGCAATTTGAACGGTATTTGTTGCTGCTCCTTTTCGTAAGTTATCAGCGACAATCCACATATTTAAGGTATTTGGTTGCGTTTCATCACGGCGAATACGCCCAACAAAAACCTCATTTTTTCCTTGAGCATAAATAGGCATAGGATACGTATTGGTATCTAAATTATCTTGTACAACAATTCCTGGCGTTTCATGTAAGAGACGACGCACATCTTCTACTTCAAAATCGCGTTCAAAAGCGATATTAACCGCTTCACTATGTCCGCCAACAACAGGAATTCGCACGGCTGTCGCTGTTACTAAAACCGTGTCATCTTCTAAAATTTTCTTTGTTTCATTGACCAACTTCATTTCCTCTTTAGTATATCCATTGGCTTCAAATACATCACAATGCGGAATTGCATTGCGGTGAATAGGGTAAGCATACGCCATTTCTCCTTTTTCACCTGCATATTCATTTTCTAATTGTTTCACTGCCTTCACTCCTGTCCCTGTAATGGATTGATAGGTCGAAACAACCACGCGTTTGACGTTGTATTTTGCATGTAGTGGGGCTAATGCCATCACTAGCTGAATCGTTGAGCAATTTGGATTGGCAATAATCTTGTCTGCTTTAGTCAAACTAGATGCATTAATCTCCGGAACGATTAGTTTTTTAGTCGGATCCATTCGCCATGCTGAGGAGTTATCAATAACTACCGTACCAACTTCAGCAAATTTTGGTGCCCATGCTAAAGAAATAGACCCTCCTGCAGAAAAAAGTGCAATTGCCGGTTTCATCTTGACAGCTTCGGCTATTGATTGTACTACAAACTTTTTTCCTTTAAATACAATCTCACTTCCCACTGATCGTTCGGAAGCCACAGGTATTAATTCTGTTATTGGAAAATTGCGCTCTGCTAAGACTTTTAGCATAATCTCTCCTACCATTCCGGTAGCGCCTACTACTGCTACTTTCATTTTAAAAAAATAAAAATTATATATTGGTTACTCTTTTTTACTCTACACCAACTGCATATCTTTAATTTGCAACTGATTATTCACTTCTCCTTTCCACTCATTCTCTTCAATCGAATAAACTAAATCGAAAAAAGCGCGGTTTTGTATCTCATTCAAAAATTTACCGAAAGAAAAACCGATGGTACTAAAACCATTGTCTAGATTTCCTCGTTGTCTCACGTACATTTTTAAGTGCTCTTGATTAGCTCCTAGTCCGCGGGCATATCCTGTATCATACACATTCTTGGTCAAAAACACAGGACTCATATTTTCTGGGCCAAAAGGTTCAAACTGTCTTAAGATACGACAGAATTTCGGCGTGATCTCTCCAAAATTTAAAATCGCGTCTATTTCCACTTCTGGAATCAAGTCACGTTCTTGAATCGTGCTTGAAACCACTGCCTCAAATTTTGTTTTAAAGTTGTGATAGTTCTCTTTCTTACACGTCATTCCAGCAGCATACATATGTCCACCAAATTGAATTAACTCATCTGAACACGCTTCTAAAGCAGCATACAAATCAAAGTTTTTCACTGAACGTGCAGAAGCTGCTAACACATCTCCACTTGCCGTAAACACAACCGTTGGCCGATAATACGTTTCAATTAAGCGAGAAGCTACAATACCAATAACACCTTTATGCCATGATTCTTGAAAAACAACAGTTGATTTACTATTGATTTCTTTGTTTTCAACAATCTGACTTTTAGCCTCTTCGGTTATATTTTGATCTAATACTTTGCGTTCTTCATTAAAGGCAATAATCATTTGTGCCGTTTCTTCAGCTTCTCTTATGGAGAAACGCGTTAACAGGTCCACGGCGTAATTACCATGCTGAATTCTTCCTGCAGCATTGATTTTGGGTGCAACTTTAAAAACAAGATCACTAACCGTGTAGCTGCTTTGCTTATACACATTAAGCAAGGCTTGAATACCTGGTCTTGGCTTGCTATTGATTACCTTCAAACCAAAAAAGGCTAACACTCTATTTTCCCCGGTGATTGGAACGATATCCGCTCCAATAGCGGTTACAACAAGGTCGAGATAAGGAATCAAATCCTCGATGGTCAACCCTCGATTAGCAGCCAGCGCTTGTACCAATTTAAATCCTACTCCACAACCACACAATTCATCATAGGGGTAAGTGCAATCCTCTCGTTTTGGATCTAATACTGCTACTGCATTGGGAATTTGTTCTCCAGGCAAGTGATGATCGCAAATAACAAAATCTACTCCTTTTTGCTTGGCATACTCTACGTGCTCAATGGATTTGATTCCACAATCTAGTGCAATAATCAACTGAATACCATTAGCTGCAGCATAATCAATCCCTTGATAAGAAACACCATAACCTTCTTTATAGCGATCCGGTATATAGCGATCTACGTCAGGATAATAGGATTGGAGATACGAATACACCAACGCTACAGCCGTCGTTCCATCCACATCATAATCGCCAAAAACCATTATTTTTTCCTCATTCGAAATAGCTTCCTCTATCCGATTTACCGCTTTATCCATATCTTTCATCAAATACGGATCATGTAAATCAGCCAAAGAGGGACGAAAAAAACGTTCTGCTTCTTGGTAGGTGGTAATCCCTCGATCAACGAGAAGTTGAGCTAAAACAGGCTCAATCCCCAACACCTGAACTAAATGATTAACGCTTTTTTGATCTTTTATCTCTTTTAATGTCCACCGCATTATTGTCCTTTATGGTAATAAATATTGGTTTCTACTTTCGCAAACTGCGTAAACATATGCATTACCCCACAATATTTCTCGACCGATAGATCCACTGCTTTTTTAAGCTTGGCCTCATCTAAATTAGGACCATAAAAGTGGTAATCTACAATAACGGTATGATAAACAGCAGGATCTTCCTCTGTTAATTTTCCTTCTGTTTCAATTTTGAAATCGGTTACATCCAATCTCATTTTTTTGATTAAAGAGGCTACATCCAGGCCAGAACAACCAGCCAATGCAGACAACATCAACGCTTTGGGTCTAAAACCCTTATTATCTCCTCCATTTTCTGGTCCAGCATCAATTCGCATGGTTTCTCCACTTGGATTCGTTGATTCAAATTGCATATTCTCTAACCAAGTAGTGGTAACTTTATGTGACATCATTTATTCTCATTTTTATCAAATGTATCAAAAAATATTAAGGATTAACCTTTTCGAAACGTTAATAATTAAGGTAAATCAGGGGACGTTTTTTCTAATATACCCCTCTATAACAGAATAAAAAACGGCAACAAAACTTAGTTTTAGTTTTTACGCACGCCTTTTCAAGAGACTTATCTTGTGCAATTGGCACTGATCCGTAGAACAACATCACTAGTAGTACATAAAAAAAAGAGTTAAACTTTTACAGTTACAACTCCTTTTCCTTTTTATTTCTTTCCTGCCACTACGACAACAATTTCTCCTTTAGGGGGTTTTTCTTCGAAGTGTTGGAGTACTTCCACCACCTCACCTCTTACGGTTTCTTCGTGTAATTTAGACAGTTCTCTTGAAACAGAGATGATGCGATCACCACCAAAATAAGTTTGAAACTCTCCTAGCGTTTTTACCAATTTGTGCGGAGAGACATAAATAATCATCGTTCGTGTTTCTTCCGCTAATTGCAAATAACGCGTTTGACGTCCTTTCTTATCGGGCAAGAAACCTTCAAACACGAATTTATCATTGGGTAATCCACTATTAACTAAAGCAGGCACAAAGGCCGTTGCTCCAGGTAAACACTCTACTTCGACGTTGTTTTCAATACAGGCTCTCGTCAGTAAAAAACCTGGATCAGATATCGCAGGTGTTCCTGCATCCGAAATTAAAGCAAACGATTCGCCAGTTTGCATCCGTTTCACTAAACCTTCTACGGTTTTGTGTTCGTTGTGCATGTGATGACTCATCATGGGCGTATTCACCTCAAAGTGCTTCAACAACTTGCCACTATTTCTCGTATCTTCTGCTAAAATATAATCGACCTCCTTTAATACCTTAATGGCACGAAAGGTCATATCTTCTAAGTTGCCAATCGGAGTTGGTACAACGTATAATTTCCCCATAATCTTATTCGAAACGCTTTTCTATTAGCGCCATAAAGCGCTCTGCATATTCTTCTTTTCCTTCCCAGTTGTTGTATTCTGGCTTCACCAAGTGTTCTACAAAACTCTTTGCTTCATCAAATGTACTCACCGTGTTCAATTGAGACAACACGCGATTAAAATCTTCTGAACTATTAGAGAACAAATGCTTCTCAAAGGCAATGCGATCATTTAATCCTACCATGATCGTACCGCGATAAATATCATTGATTGATTTCTTGACAATGCGAGGCTCTCTAACGGATACTTGATCCAAGTTAAACAGCATATTTTGCTGATTCTCCGCTTTTTCCTCTTCCTTTGTGTGAGTCTCTCCCTTCTCTTCTTGCTCAACTTCTTGTTGTGCGAAGAAACTAGTTGTATCTTGTACTTCTTCTGTTGCTGTAGGTTGTTCTGTCGCTGTAGGTTGTTCTGTTCCAAGGCGTTCAAACATGTGGTCGTCTACTATAATCGCATCTTCTTTTGCAATATCTTCCACGCGAATGAACTCTATTTCCCCAAAATCGAATCCTTCAAAGGGATTATCTTCTCTTTGATCAGTAGTTAAAGACACAAAAACATCTTCTTCTACAATTTTCTCTTCTTCTAATTCAAAAGTCGAGGGGTTTAATACTTCCGCTCCCCCTTGACCTGCTAATTCTTCCTCTTCAAAAGATGGCAAGGTATCTTCGTCTGTGTTCATTTCTTCTTCCTCATCTTCTTCCTCTTCCTCAAAAGTGATTTCAAGTTCCTCTTCCTCGATGGCATGTGCCACTTCCATCTCAATATCAGCTTCCTCTGTGATCTCCTCCTCTGCTAGCAACTTATCACTATACTGAGGTTGTTCTTGGACTTCCTCTTCTTCTTTGATTTCGGATTCAAATTTATCTTGCTCTTCTTCTGTCCTTTCTTCCTCTAAGGTTGCTTGTTCTTCCTTAGCCTCCGTAAACGATTCGAAATGAACGACCGTTTCTTTTTCAGCCTCTACAACAATAGGATAATCTTCAACGATTAAATCCGCGGGAATCTGAGATCGCATTTCCTCTTCTTCAATCCAAGGTTGCTCAACAGCTCCTGTTTCTTGCTTGGCTGTATCCACAAACGCCAACCCACTTAATTTTTCTACTAATTGATCTTCAGTGATGTCTTTTACAAGTCCTAACGCTAGGTTATCTTGGTAAAATTTTAGAATTTGAAGCTTTTCATATAGCTCTTTTGCTTCAACATACAACTTATCCACATCCGTATCTTTCATCTGCAATACGCGATGAACGATGCTCAACAACTCTGCCTCTAAGACTTTCTTCATAACTTTTAATTTCATTTAGTAAATTATACAAGCTTTTTTTGATAAATTTGTCCTTCACAAAGTAACAAAAAAACTACTGGTTTCAGCCCGAAAATTACAAAATGTTTCTAGAAATTCCTGTTAATCACAAAGAGCAGTTTGGATGGATCGAAGTAATCTGTGGATCAATGTTTTCTGGAAAAACGGAAGAACTGATTCGCCGATTGAAAAGAGCGCAATTTGCCAAACAAAAAGTCGAAATTTTTAAACCTGCCGTAGACACGCGTTATCACGATGAATACGTAGTATCACACGATGCGAATGAGATAAGATCGACGCCTGTTCCCACTGCGGATAGCATTCGAATCTTAGCGAGTGGTTGTGATGTTGTAGGGATCGATGAAGCCCAATTCTTCGATGCGGAGATTGTTCACGTTTGCAACGAATTGGCTAATTCAGGTATTCGCGTTATCGTTGCGGGTTTGGATATGGACTTCAAGGGAAATCCATTTGGACCAATGCCAGCATTGATGGCTACTGCTGAATATGTCACTAAAGTACACGCGGTATGTACACGCACTGGTAACTTGGCTCACTATAGCTACCGAAAAGCAGCGAGTGAAGATATTGTTATGCTTGGTGAGACGGAAGAATATGAACCTTTGAGTAGAGCGGCGTATTACAACGCCATGCGAGAAGCTGAGGAGCTAAAAAAAGAAAAACCCAAACCCTGATTATATAGATTAAACGCTTTATGAGAAAAATATACCAAATTTATCTAGACTCTTATCGAGGTTTGTCCTCAGCATCTTGGATGTTAGCCATTGTCATGTTAATCAATAGAGCTGGATCGATGGTATTTCCTTTCTTAGGTGTTTACATGACTAAAGAACTCCATTTTACAGATGAACAAACGGGTTATGTGTTAGCTTGTTATGGACTTGGTTCGATGACGGGTTCTATGTTGGGTGGCTGGATTACGGATAAGATCGGCAACTACAAACTACAGTATTTGAGTTTACTTGGAAGTATTCCTATGTTCATTTTACTGCCTCACTTTACTTCTGTCATTAGTTTAGCTTTGATGATTTTTGTTCAAAGTACCATCAGTGAAATGTTTCGTCCTGCCAACTCTGTTGCTATTACAAAATACGCACGACCTGAAAATATTACGCGCGCTTTTTCCTTAAACCGCATGGCGGTTAACCTTGGATTTTCCATTGGTCCGGCTATGGGTGGAATGTTAGCTGCCATTTCTTATGCCTTATTATTTTACATCAATGCGGGTGCTGCTTTTTTCGCAGCAGTTGTATTCATCTACTTCTTCAAAGGACGCAAAGAAAACCCTAAGCCAACGGTATCGATTGACGAGGATCAAGATATTTCCCTAGGTTCATCAGGTACGAAACGCCAATCCCCTTATAAAGATGGATTATTCTTGTTTTACAGTTTCTTCTGTACTTTATATTCCATCGCCTTTTTACAACTTTTTAGCACCTTACCTATTTTCTATGAAAAAGTAGGAGGTTTGGATGAGTTTCAAATTGGACTCGTATTGGGGTACAGTGGATTGTTGATTTTCTTGACAGAAATGCTATTAGTACATTTAGCAGAACGTCATTTGACTACTCAAAAAACAATTTTTTATGGTGCGCTAGTTGCTCCTTTTGCCTTTTTAATTTTCCTTCTGGATTATAGTATTGTATCCATCATTTTATCCATTACCCTATTAAGTGTATCGGAAATGTTGATCTTCCCTTATACCTCAACGGTAACGGCTATGCGTGCAGATGACAGCAGTAAAGGCTCCTATATGGGAGTAAACGGCTTGACTTTTGCCGTTGGATTCATCATCTCTCCTATTTTAGGTACAAAACTCGTTTCCTATTTTAGTTATGATGTATTGTGGATTGTTATGGGATCTATCTTTTTGATTTCCGCTTTTGGGTTAAACTATACTGTTGGGAAAATGATTCAACCGAAAGTGTAGGCGCTCTAGTTGCAATTCTATATTTTTTACTGCATTATAGGATATATCCTTAGTTATTGATTACAAACAGGATAGCGCTATAGGTCTAAAAAATATATGTTAAAATTTAAAAGTCTAAATAAAATCGAGCGTTTAAGCCTTGCATTGTATGTAATTTGTTCTATATTTGCACTCGCATTAACAAAATAATGCAGTCCAATATATGGCGAGGTAGCTCAGTCGGTTAGAGCGCAGGATTCATAACCCTGAGGTCACGGGTTCAACTCCCGTCTTCGCTACAAGGTAAAAAGACTTAATCGAGAGATTAAGTCTTTTTTTATTACTTTTTTATACACACAAACTACAAATCCGCTTGATTACTTCCTTCTAAATCAAAGCTAGCCCAAATTCACTCTCAATCCTGTATTTCACTTCTTAGTCTTGATGGAGCAATTTGTATAAGAGTGAATCCCTATAAATCTGATTGATTTTCTGCTCTCTATCGTTTCCATCAGCGCTATAAAGTAAAAAGGTAGTAGGTAGATCAATATCCACAGCTAAGAATGAAATGTAATCCACTTCGTATTCACTCCCTTTCACTCCCCTCGTTTTGACTTTCGCATTCTTAAAACTTTCTTCATACAGCTCTCTCAATACCTCAACTTCATAAGAGGCACACAAGAGGTCAAAAATCATATGAACGACAGCCGTATTATCAGCGAGTCCATTTCCCAACAGCTATTCTTCTCAAGTGTTTTTTGTTTTTTGTGAATGGAGGACAATTGAGTAAGGCTAATGCTTTACTGCTAAATAAATACTGATACCACAGATTCTAATCCGCACCTAACATCACAACGATTTGTTCTCCAATACCAAATTCCACGTATCTTGTAATACACTTACACCTGGGGCCCAACAAGGAACAAGTTTTCGATCAGAAGAAAAAGACAGACTACTTTCATAAAGATTACAAGCGTAATGAACATTGTGTATATTACCATTGGTTATAGTCCATCTACTCTCGACAGTTGGCACCGCATCAATCCAGGTATAAACCGTTCTCCTGTTGTCTGTAACAAATGAGCTAGCGTATAAAAATTCCTTGTAATAGGTATTAAAGATATAGTATTCATTCGTATTCTCAGATGGAATTAACATCCAAAAACCATTAGTAACCTTACCTCCTGGCTCCCAACCAAACACCTGTCGTCTTTTCATAGCAGTATCCATATATAAGGAAGCATAAAAGTAATGTTGCCCATAGTAATTGTTACAGATCGAGTAAATAGGGAGCTCTTTACAGTACTTATTTTCGTTTCTTTTTAGTATCTCAGCAACTAAATCGCTGGTGTAGAAATCCATGGCAATTATACCGATATGCGGCGCTTCGTTGCGAGAATTATCTACCTCCCCTGCAGCCAACCCCTCTTTAAAATCACGGGTAATAGCTGGTACTAATACCCCTGCAAATGACTTGGGACTCGACAAGGGGGGTTTTGTTGCACTACAGTGATTTAGGTATAAAGAAGGATTACTGTTATTTCTATTTGCTTTAGCAGATTCAATAGCCAAGCTAGCAATCTTCCCTCTCTTACTCGATACTGATGTATCAAAGTAATCATCTTGTACTTTAATTGAACTATAAGGTATTCCTGGAACATTATATACATTAGAAAGAACCACTATCTTTCCCCTTACGTCTCCTAGGTTAGGAATAGAGGATTCTAAATACATGTTTTTATGGTATTCGCCATATTTCGTATTAAAAACAGTCAGAAATTCCTCATCTGAAGCCGAAGAATTTTCTTGTTTAATTCTCATAATAATAGTTTCAGAACTATTTGCAGCCAAGAAATCTAAACACTGAATCAGCACATCTCCGAAATTAATGTTCAGATAAAATTGCCCATGATGAATAGTAAATACGCCATCAATTACACAGCATCTTATATCGAGATAGCGAATGCCATCTTCCAATTGTTTTTTTATGGTACAGTCAGCATTCTGCGCAGCAACATAATTATCAATTCCTGGAGCTTGTCCAGACTGCCCTTTTCGGGCACAACTATCATGAGTTCCTGGTATTGACATGTGAGCAATGCTCTTACTATCTTCGATACAACTCATCCAATTTTTTGTATCACTTAACAATGAATATCTCATATATCATCTTTTTGAAATTAATTTGTTTAAACTTTCATAAAGGATAGCCTATGCTCTAGATCGCTAGCAAAAAACAGCTATTCTACTATGGATTTATGACTAAAAGGCAAGATTGACTCGTCTTATTTGTCGTTTTACAAGACGAAAGCACACTAAATAGCAGGAACTAGAAAACCCACTATTTTTATACTCTATAAACAAATATTGTGCCCTAGCTTTTTATCAGGAAACATTTTTTTTTACAAGTACTTATGCCTTTGGATCGTGATTATGCGATCCAATTATTTAAGAGGTAGAATGCGTTTTCATTCTTTTTCCTTCCTAAACTTTACCTAAAAAGACGAGTCTATTTCCAAAAACTAAATATATTTGCGTTATTCATGATGAAGTACAATCGACATATCGCCCAATTTTTGTGTCTCCTATTTGTGTTGTTAGGTGCAGAAAAGGTTAATTTTTTCACCCAACAGGATTGTGAGTCGAAGGTTTCCTTTTGTCCGATTGCCACTATGTATGTATATCAGTTAGGAAATTCTTCCGCAGACCATGCGGAGAAAACCACCAAAAGTAAAAGCTGTAAAGCGACTAACATTAGCTGTGAAACATTCTTTATTGCACAAACAGCAGAGCAAGCGCAAACTACAAAGCGCCTTTATCTTTCACACAAGCAGTACTTCTACCAACCTGTCATCCATTCGAATCCATATATAACACTAGTAGATCCCCCTCCTAATATTGAACAAGTATAAAACGAAAAGCTCCAAATAGAGCTTTTTTTTATAGAATTGAAAAATAAAAAAAGGGCTACTCAAAATAAGTAGCCCTAATGGGAATTAAGATTTGTTGTTTATAGCGGCCCTGAACTTACATTTTCACAATAATAAATTCACTTCTTCTATTCTCTTGGTGTTGTTCTTTGGAACAAGGGACTCCGTTTGTACACGCATTAATCAATTGACTTTCTCCATATCCTCTTCCTGTGAGACGATCTGGATCAATACCTTGATCAATCATCCACTTCAGGGTTGATTTTGCTCGGCGATCAGACAACTTCATATTGTACGTGTCATTACCTCTGCTGTCCGTATGCGAACGAACATCTAGGTTAATGTTTGGATATAGCTTTAATACCTCAACTACCTTCGCTAATTCTGCTGCGGCATCCGGACGGATATTCGCTTTATCAAAATCAAAATAAATCGGTTGTAATTTCAATTTTCTGAACAAATCGTCGTCTTCTGTGATGATTTCTTGTACAGGATCAAGTCCAATTTCCACTTGGTTGACAGCCTGTAATTCAAAACTCATTGTTTGAGCAATTTCCTTGGTTTGGAATCCTACTGCTTCTGCTTTTAGACGGTATTTTTTACCACAATCTAAATCCGCAAGTGCAAATTTTCCTTGATCATCAGCTTGAATACTATCCAGAACCGTATACGTTGCATCATACAAGGTGATCGTACTACCTGCTAGAGACGCTCTGGTAGAGGCATTGAATACCCAACCTTCAATATGTTGTTTACAAATGATCTCTTTCTTCTCTTGTACAAAGTAGATATCATCTCCTCCTGTTCCTCCTGCTCGATTAGAACTAACGAAACCTTTCTTTGCTTTTGGATCAAAATAGTAGCCAAAATCATCGCTTGGACTATTCATGGGTTCGCCAATATTGGCAACTGTACCAAAAGAACCATCGACATGAATCTTAGCCATAAAGATGTCTAATCCACCTAAACCAGGTCGGCCATCTGTAGAGAAGTACAGCATATAATCACTAGAAATAAACGGAAATGTTTCTCTTCCTTCTGTGTTAATTTGCTTCCCTACATTTTCTACAGTACCAAAACTTTCATCGGCGAGTATTTCAACGCGAAACAAATCACTTTGTCCGATTGACCCACTTCGATCCGAAACAAAGTACAGCCATTTATCATCAGGAGTCAATGCGGGATGTGCATTGTTTGCCTTAGGATCATTAATCGTCAATGCCATCGGTTTGCCCCAAGAACCATCTTCCATTCGAGTAGCTTTGAACAACTGCAGCAAAGCATTTTTGTATCTATTTTGTTGCACATCATCTTTAATGGCTGTAGCATTTTGGGTAAAATAAATCGTATTTCCATCTTTAGTAAAAACCGCAGTGGATTGATTAATCGTTTGATCCTCTTGTTGCAAAAACAATTGAGGATCCTCAAAGCTCCCGTCGTTATTGATTGTAGCAGCATACAAACTCGTGTAGGCCTCATTGGTCCACTTGTGTACTTTGTTACCCGAAACCTCAGCTGAATTTCTTGCCGAGGTATAAATCAATTGCCCTTTATAGATTGTAGCACCGTAATCTGAATACGCACTATTTAATTCTAAAGTACCTAGTTCATACCGATTAGAGCGCTTTTCAATATCGCCTCTATAAGTACTCTTGTTTGCCTCAAACAATTGAGCACGAGAATCACTTTGTTCCATAGCAGTAAACTTAGCCGTATAGGCATCTGCCTCCTCATACTGTTGCATTGCGCGTAGCGTTTGCGCATAGCGATAGTAGTACTCTGATTCTATGGACGCTTGACTGGTTGTGGCAAACTGAAACAGTTCTTCATACCATTTGTTCGCTTCCACCAGCTTTCCATTGAAATAATAAGCATCTCCAAGTTTTTGCAAGGTGTTTACACTCTTGAATCCCTTTTCAACTGCTTTTTCATAGATTTCTATAGCATTGATATACTCGTATTTTTCAAATCTTTGATCTGCTTTATTCTCGCGTTTTTCTTGAGCCCATCCGACAGATGTTGTAAACGCGAGGGAAGATAAAACGAGTAAAGTCATTAATCTTTTTTGCATAATTTATCATCTTTAGGTTAGAAGAAACGCGGAGAAGTTTTTCTCGTGTATCGATTAAAAATATCAGCACGCAAGAAGAACTCATGCGATCCACTGTTGTAATGACGCAATTTGGATGTATCCGCATCGTAAGAATACCCTACAAACAGCGTTTCATTAATCTGGAATCCGACTAATCCGCTAACTGCTGCATCCCAACGATAAGCAACTCCTGCTGTAAACTTGTCAAGAAACAAAAAGTTAGCTGTTACATCCAATTGTAAAGGCGCCCCTTGTACTGCTTTCATCAAGAAAGCCGGTTTGAACTTCACATCAGGATTGATTTCAAATACATATCCCCCCATTAAATACACCTGCATGCGTTGTTTCATAGTTGTCACCTCGTTGTCATCATAACGATGTGTTTCTAAGAAACTAGGTACAGACAACCCCAAGTAGGAACGATCTGAATAGAGATAAACTCCCGCACCGATATTAGGGGTAAATTTATTGGTGATATTTTCTTGAATATTCACATCTGAAGGATCAAAAGGATGCCCTTTAGCATAGTCGACATTTAATAGATCGGCTGATGCTTTTAATCCAAATGCCAACTGATAGTGGTGGTTTAGTTTTACTTTATAGGAAACATCTACTGCGACATTATTCTCGTCCATGATCCCGATTTTCTCATTGACAAAAGAGAATCCAATTCCAACATTGGAATCGTTAATAGGTGTAGAAAGAGAAAAACTGGCTGTTTTAGGCGCACCGTCTAATCCTACCCATTGCGTTCTATAGTTTCCAAATAAACTTAATACTTCTCTATTCCCAGCATAAGCGGGATTATAGATAGACGTATTGTACATGTATTGGGCAAACTGCGGTTCTTGTTGAGCAAAACCTTGTTGAGCAGCACTTATTAATACTAAGGCTATACCAACTTTTTTGAGTTTGTTTATAAATTTCATCCTTATTATTAATTTGTTTCTAAATGTAAATACCCGGCTTTCTTAATCGTTCTCGACACTCCATCTTTTACTACTTCATAAACGATCACGTAATAGTAGGTTCCTGAAGGAAGTTTTTCGCTATCATTTAGCGTCATTTTTCCTTTAGAATACCCATCAAATACATTTCCGTTTGAGTCGTAATTTCTAGTTTCGAAGACTTTTGCTCCCCATCTATTATAGATTTGAACGCTGTTGTTTGGGAATCGCTGAATATTGTCGATAAGGAAATAGTCATTGACTCCATCGCCATCAGCTGTAACAATATTGTAAATCACAACATCACCTTCTAGCAACCAATCTGTCTTTACGGTTGCCAAGGTAAAGTATCCCAAACCTTTCACCGATGTGGGAGTCGTAATACGACGCGCACTGACATCTACAATTCCACCTTCGTCTACCCATATTTTTTTCTCCTCATCCCAACGGACAATGTGCAAATCTGTTTCTGGGCTGTTTAGCACTTCTGCTGCAGTCGTACGTTCATCCCAAGTCAGTTCCAGAATGACGTTCTTTTCTTCCTTACTTCCTTTGCTAACATACCAATACTCCTTTGTATTTAAAGTGTTAATGACCCCAGAGGCATTAGTATGTGCTTTAAAAAAGGCCTGATCGTCATACTGATAAGCACCAACATAGACGTCTTCTTTATCAGGTGCAGTGATCGAAGCAGCACGATAGTATCCTTTGTTTCCGATCGGAAAAGTAAACGCTTCATTACCAACTTTATCCACTGTTCCATCGACGTGACTTCCGTCTGTTGCCTTGTTCGCCTTTGCTCCTTTTAAAAAGGCAAAAGCTCCTTTTTCCGCGTCTATCGTTACAATACCCTCAACGAAATCAACATCACCTTTTGCTGCAATTTCATTTGCGACATAAAAAGCACTTTCCGCCGTTGCATTATTAAACTCAAGGTGATTGAAACGAATCAATTGACTACCATCGATGGCTTGTTTTTGATCGGATGTAAAAATCGTTTTTCCTGATGTTTTCAGTTTGCCTTCTTCTCTGAAATCGAATAGTCCGTTATTCGTCAGATCTCGGTGTACATACAACGTACCGTTGTTAAACACCATGCCGTTTTCTTTGTTTTCCAAGGAGAATAGCGTTGCCACTTCTGTATTAGGCATAATGTACAAACCGCCGTAATTAACGGTTTGTCCAAACGCTAAACCACCCGTCATGACCAAAGAGCCAAGCAAGATTTTGTGGTTTATTTTCATCCCTCCTTACTCTTTAACAACGAAAACAATATTCATCATCGAGTAAGGATTACCCGTTCCAATTACCTCATATGTCATTTTTCCATCTTCCTGAATGACGATGTTCGAAAACACCGTTGTATCGTAATCTGTTACGTAGTAGTATAAATCAGTTGCTTCTGGAAAATGAGGTATTACAGCAGGTGCTCCAATGCTACTAGCGGTATTACCCGCTAACGTAAATTGATTCACATATTCTTGGTACAAATCTTTGTTTCCAGCGCCATTTGTTTCCGTATTAAAAACAATGGAAGGCATGTAGAAAAACTTCACTGCTTTATTATCTGAAGTTACCATCTGCTGCCATTTCGTACCATCATTATAGTAAAATCCTGGCACAACATCATTTTGTCTTTTGATGTTGTAAACGGTCATACCAGCAACATGATCAGTCAGAGGATGAGCATTTGTTGTACTATCCAACTCTAATCTCGGCAATAGCAATCCTTTAGTTGATGCCTCAATTTCAAGCATAGCATCCGGGTTAATCTTAGGAGATCCTCCTACTTTTGTTTGAGCAAAAGCAACAGTGCTCAATACCGAAAATAAAAAACCTAAATATATCTTTTTCATCTTATTGTTTTGTTTAAATTTAAAATGATGGGGCTTGGGGTCCCCTCCTAGTTCCCCATCATTTCGCTATTGATTAATTTAAATTATAGTTCTACTTCTTCATTTGAAGTGAATTCAACAACAACTTCGTAAGCACCTGGTTTCAACATCATATATTGATTACCCACACCGATATTAAAGGCAATCTTATTTCCATTTATTACAACGTCTGTTGTATTAGAAGTAACAATATGCCCTGCTGTTGTAAGCAGTTTTATTGACAATACCTGTCTAATGTTCACACTATCTGCTAAGGTTAGTGCTACAGGACTAGCAATCGCAGAATATTCTTCGATTGTTGTTGCACCTTTCCCTAAATACACTTTGTGTCCATTGTAGGTATCTCCCGTGTAAACGGTATCACCTTCGTTTGTGATGTGGTCACCTAGCTCTTGTTTGATGATGTCTTTGAATTTCTTAATCAAGTTAACCAAGAAAGAGGCTGGTAATTCAATTTCTTTATTCGTTTTTGTTCCAGTAGAATCGGTAATCACTTGATAGAATACATGAGGAGTTGCGTCATCTCCATCGTGATCTCCAAAGTAAACGTTCCCCCCTTGGTTCAACACATTTGTAATCGCATTCTTAATCTCTTCGTTATTGTTGATTGAGTTTAAGATGTCTTCCGTCATGTTGATATAATCTTTCTGATCTCCTTCAGCACTGTACTCATAGAAGATTTCACCTTGTTTTACATCTCCTGCTACTGGTGCCGTACGAACCGCTTCAAAAGCCGGTAATGTTCCACTTGTCACCACTTCAGAGCGTCTGATTTGTGTAGGTGTTTCTGTTTCTCTTACTAAATCCTGAATATCAATTGTTTGGTACGCTGTACCATCCCAATATTGGAATACCCAAATTTTCTTTGTTGCATCGGTTGGATCTTCAATTTCAGTATAGATTACATTTCCATCAGAGAACTGAGTGATATACTGTAAATATTCAACAACAGAAGTAAACGTTTTATCGCCTTCTTGAATCGTAGTTGATGAGTTTAGGATTTCTTGAATGTTCTTAACTACCGTACCTTTTACATCGATAAATACTGCCCCCGGAGCATTATCTAGAATGTTAGCTACTGTATTTGCATCATCTGCTGCTAACCAATCAAGAATCGTTTGCTCAGAAAAATAAATTACACCTACTACTTTGTTGTTCACGATTACCTCTTTCATGAATGTTTTCGTTTCAACTCCGTTTACTAGATCCTCAAAATTGATTTCTCCTCTTGTGTACTTATTATTAACCGTGTCGTATGTTACGGTATAAAATTTACCTCCTTCATACACTACTGTAGTATGTGTTTGTGGTGCAGTATCATCATTTGAAGGATTTGAAGGAAGGATGTAGTTAATTACAGCTTGTAAATTTTCAATATCGCCTTCAATATTGGTAATATTATCGCCTAAGTTTTCAATTACTGTGTCTAACTCAGCTTTACCAACGATTCTATTCCACTCGTTATTTGTCCAATAGTAAAATCCTTTTGCCAAAGTGATAACACCTGCATTGTCTTTTACTTCATTGGTATTGTATACTAATAAACTTTCTTCTTGTGCTCCTTTAATGGGGTCAAATACATTAATTGCTGTTAATGCAACACGAGGAATCAAAATACCTTTGTCTGTAGCTTTTACTTCTAACTGTGTAGAAGTAGCTGGTGTTGGAGTTCCGATACCAACTTGAGCATTTGCAAAATACGATGCTCCTAAAACTGCTGCTAATAATGTGATTTTTTTCATTTTAACTGATATTTTTTATTCTTATGTATTCTTTATTTAATTTTTTGTGTGACGTTCAGGTTTGATTTTACTGAACAGTTCTTTAATGTTAAGCGAATAGGTAGTCTTCTACCAATAACACAGCCATTTCTATAGGTTTGTACATAGACAACACTGTATTTTGGCCCTAAACCAGCATTCTCTGGTAATTCATCCTGATATTCAGGCAAATGATAAGGTATTCTGAAGTTATTTTCCCCTTCTGTTGGCAGGGGCGTACCCCCTGTTTCTTCGGCATAAACCTCATAGGTAGAACAATTATCTTTTGCTTTAATCGTTAATATGCCACCTCTACATAGGTTTAAATATTCCTCTTCGATATCAATTCCCACATCCACTCGAGGCGCCACCGTTACTTCATAGATTTTGGTAAAGTTTCCTAATACCCCTACGACACTTCCATATGAGATTTTCACGCGATCAAACGGTTGGTCAATTTCTTGGATGACCATTTTATACTTATTGCGGTATCCCAATCCGAGTAACTTTAAATCCAGGAATTGAAAACCACTACTACCATCAATCTCTTCTCCTACTTTTTGATCCCCTAAATAGCGTTGAATCTTATATCCTTTAATCAATTCTAAACTCAAAATAGGGTTTCCAGGAACTTCTGTTACAATGTGTAATTTATCACCTGGCATGGCTTGTTGTTTGAAGACTACGGTTAAACTGGCTGCATTCAATACCGCAACACCTCTAACTATCATAGCATACGTTTCGAGATTGCCATCCACGGCATTCCATGGATTGACTACAGAAGCCGTAGCACTTGCTGCACCTATACCTAAATCTTGTACTCCATGTAATACATCTAGTACTGCCGGATGTACATTATCTGAAACTGGTTCACAATATTCAGGCGAAAATGCACTTACATTTTTCGTGTGATAGACATGATAAACCTTAGCGATTTGAGCAACGCTCAACAAAGATCCCTGAGAAACGCGAACTCCTTTATACTTTTGAGGTCCATTCTTATTCGAAGGCACGAAAGTAAATTCAACCACATTATCCGCGGCTAATAAATCTAATAGCCCCCCTTGAACGGACTTTAATGTTCCGATGGTATTACCATCAGCATCTAATCCTACCACAGAGATCCCTCCAGCTAGCATCAACCCGCTATATTGTTTTCCAAGTTTAATGGTCACAGGAGTACCCGCAGCCACTTCTTCTTCAAAATTGATGTTTTGCCATACGGTACCGATTCCTAAAAGTCCAATACCTGTTGTTAATGTTGAATGCGTGGTTGGATCTCCATCGATGGTGTTAGCTGTATCACTAACTCCTCCCGTGATGATAGATCCCCAGCTTGATGAACCCGTAGCGTATACTCTTTCTATCGTTGGAGGACATAAACTATCATCATAAACCGTGATCATTACATTCTCAAACGATTCACATCCAGTACCCGAAGTTGCCACTACAGTTAAGGTATAAACCCCAGGTGTCGTAAATTCTATTGATGTACCAGCAAATTCTACAGCATTATGATTATACCATTTTATAGTTCCATTTCCTCCCACAACAGTAGCTGTTGGCAAGGTTACCGTTACTGCATTTTGATCTCTTGGAATAGTTACATTAATACGTTGACTTCCTGAAAACGAAATTTCAGGTGTAGAAAGTTGAGTCACAACAAAAGGATCTGATTGAACTGAAACTTCGGCTCCTTTTGTATAAACAACCGTATAATTACCTGGATAATTTGTTGTTAATGTTCTTTCCTTTCCGTAATTCGGATTGGTCGACCCTGCCATTGTTGCATCTATCACTCTATCATCTACATACCACTGGTAGGTATCTGCCTCGGCTGGTCCTTTATTAGAGTCTAACGTAAATTCTGTTTCTGAACATAACGCATTGGCTTGATCTGAAGTGATAATCGCCTTTGGTAATGTCGTATTGTGCGTTACTCTGATGATTGTTCCTGGGCTCTTTGTTACATCTGGCTCAGTAGGGTTGATATTATCCACTGGAGGGAAGGAAGGATATGAAATAATGCTTCCCTCTTCTTTAGTATAAGCGGTATTCTTGATTTGTAAGATCCCCTCTAATGTAGGGTTCACATTCACGGTGAAAACAAATCTTTGCTCATTTCCTGGTGTCATCGTACCGGAGAAATTATAGGTTATTAGATCTCTAGTAACAGACAACGTTCCATTGGAAAAATCAGTATCAAAAGATGTACCTACAGGGATTCGATCAAACAGTGAAAATTGATTAACTACTGTTGAACCAACGTTTTTCACGTGAATCGTATATTCGATTTGCTCTCCTCCTGATACAGTATTAGTAGCAGCATTATCATTTACTTTGTATGATTTCCACGATATTAAGTTTTGATCCGATCCAAATGGACTACAAAGTCTTTCAACTTTATAAATTTCAAGAGCTGAAAGCACGCCAACATTAACCATACTTTTTAATCCAACGCTAATGCGATCATATTGACCATTTGGTTTAAAAGGGATATCCACTAGAGATCCTGTTCCTAATAGATTAGCAATTTCAGTTCCTTCTAATAAGCCATTATTCCAATTCAGTTGATCCACAAACGTATCTCCTCTGTAGGCTTTAATTTCTAATTTTTCCAACAAAGGAACTGCAATAGCGCCAGTACCTGTTTTCAATCGAATGTTGGCTACATCCTCTATTTCAGAGAGCGAGTTAAAATAAAACCATTGTTTTACACTTCCATCTACGTTGATCGTACCCAAACTCATTTGTGAGCCATCCGTAGAATTATCGTCAATGGCGCGTTCTGGATATTGTACTCCACCACCGCTTAAATCTGTCACATCCAAACTAACTCCCTCATATTCAAATGAAGTAACGAATGGAGCAACACAAGCCTCTGAAGCAGTTTCATAGCACATTCCGTAGACACTCATGCTATTTGGTTGTGCTAAAAGACCTAGTGCACTATTAGTTTTATCAATAATACGAACTGATTTATAAGCACTTGTCGGTGTAATCGCTAAATAGGTACGACCTAATTTATCAACAACAACTCTAATTTTCCCATTACTAGTAGAAGAAGATGTTTCACGTGTTCCGGCATTTAAAATGATTGCTCCTTGAGCATCTTTCACTTCAACTTCAAAATCGTGTTTGCCAAATACCAATCCATTCAATACACCAGAAAGCAAATTCCCTAAGCTTCCGCCCAGTAATTTATTCAATTCAGCATCTTCAAAATCCACGCGAACATACGAAGTTGTGTTTGCTGGCACAGGAGCGTCATATCCTAGCTCTACGGACCCTTCAAATTTATTTCCAAGTCCCAATAAAATACCCGATCCCGATTGCAAGGTTGCATAAGAATCAAAGTTATCATCAAATAGGTTATCGATATCATTAGCGTTACTTGCTTCCAAGAGGTTGGTTGCACAAACTGGAGCGATAAAAGGAGAAGGAGTAGTTGTTTCAGGACAAGTAGCCCCTACACGTTTAACATCGTACAAGCGAATACTTGATACAAGTGATGCACTTACTGTTGTTCCTACTTGAATTTCAACGCGATCAAAGGTTTGCGCTGTATCAAAAGTCAAGGTTTGAATCCCCCCCGACTGAAGTAAATTCAACGCATTTAGATTGTTAATCAATCCTTGTTGAAGCGTGAATGATTCTTTTTGTTGGTCACCTAAGAAGGTAACTATTTTATAACCACCTAATAATTCTGCAGACAATAAACTAGGTGAATTCAATTGCAAACGAACCTTTAGTTGATCTCCAACTTGAGAAGGTTTATTAAAGTAAATTGCTTGTTTAACGATTCCAGCAACAGAAACTGTACCCGTGCTAATTTCAGAATATTGAGAAGAGTTCCCACTAATTGCATAATATGGATTGATTACTCCTGCTTCTTTAGCAATACTTAGGTTCAACCCTGATTCATCATAAGAAGTGAACTGTGGAGGGAAACATAAATCAGTTCCGATTTCACGGCACATATTGTACACTTTCAACGTACGCATTTCTCCATTTGAAATACTCGTCACTCGATTTGTGATGCGAATACTACGGTAGGACTGATTAGGTGTAAAGGCAATATAATAGCGTCCTAATTTATCTTGTACAATCTTCATTTTTCCTCCTGTTTGAGAAGAAATTCCATTTTGGGTTGATGCACTTGCCACAACAGTAGACGTTGCTGTTACACCATCCAATGCTTCTACTTCAAAGTAGTGGTTGCCGAGTAAGGAACCGACAATACCATTTACAAATTTTCCGAGTGTTCCACCAAGTAACCCACTTAATAATTCAGAATCTGTATGAATTCGAATATAAGAAGTTGTATTCGCAGAAACACTTGATCCGTATGCCATGTGAATCATTCCTTTTGAGGCAGGTGAAGACAATAAAACACCTGCATCCGCATAAAGCGTTGCATAAGTTTCATTGTTATTGTCTAACACATTCGTTGCAAAATCCACATTGTGGAAATCTACTAAAGAAGTAGCACAACTCGCTGTTTCAAAAGGAACTTGTGTTGGATCTGGCACATCTACATTTGCATTAATACAAGTAGCTCCGTCATAACGCTCTACATCGTAAATACGCACACCTCCTTCTAAGACTCCAACATTTACTGTATTATTGACGCGAACTTCAACTTTGTCAAACGCTTTACCAGGAGCAAAAGTTAATATACCTGTTGCCTCACCTGTAAGTAGACCTAAAATATCCGTTCCATTTAGCAGCCCACCCTTTAGTACGCGGGTGTACACTACTTCAGAGCCATTATAAGCTCTTACTTCTAGGGAATTAATTAAATCTACGTTAATTAAACCTGAATCTGAATGAGTACCAATTTTAATATTAAACGTGTCTTCAGCGTTCGATAAATTAGAAAAGTAAAAATATTGAGAAATATATCCTCCAACATTTACATTCAATAAATCACCTGTTTTCAATGTTGAATAAGTATCTACATCATTATCAATGGCTTTATGGAATTCATTCTTTACCAACCCTTTTAAAAGAGAAATTTCAATTCCTTGGGAATCATAAGAAGTTCCCACTGGTTTTTCACATCTAGTATAATTACCAGTATCATAAAACGCTCCAAAAACATCTAATTTTGCCGTGGTGAGTAAAGTAAGTAACCCCTTATTTGAATTGCTAATTTTTATTTTATTAAAAGCCGATGGTGCATTTAGCAAAATAAGAAAATCTCCATTTTTATCTTGCACAATTCTCAAGCGACTGTTTTGAGTTAAGGTATTTGAGGTCTCTGATAAAACAGATGTCGAATTATGGTAAGCCTCAATTGTAAAGACATGATGACCTAATAAACCATCTAATAAACCATCTAATAATCCCCCTAAGGTTCCTCCTAAAAGTGGCGTCAATAACTTATTTTCATCATCTGCTCTAACTTTAATAAAAACCGACTGATTGCTCTGAATGTCCTCATTAAATTTGACTTCAAGAACTCCATTACTACTGCTTGCGTTTAATGTTGCAGAGGTTGTAAGATTACCATCAACTGCATTATTTTGATTGTCAACATTTGTATAAGACCCAAGCGTACGCGCAAAGACCCTATGCTGTCCATATCCATGGACCAACGGTACCAAGAGTACCAGAAACAATAACATCCTCATAAAGAGGGAAAAAGTAGTTTTCACTTTCATGTGTTGTGTGTTAAACATATTATTTTTTCAAAATTTTCGTGTAAGGTGTATATGCATAGCACGACAACGATATGCACGACATGCATATGTGTCATAAATTGAAGATCTACTAAAAATTCAGAATAGAAGAACCCTACTACAACCGTGTAAAGGGTATAAAAAATACAACAAAGCTTGAGCATAGTTTCAGTATACTATGCCCAGTCTTTTTTTTCGATGTACTGCTTTCTGTTCACTCAGCCCAAGCGAACAGAAAGCCTTTTGTTATTCATTTTTTTCGATCGATCCTGCGTAGCATTCAAGCATCCCACTTAAAATATCTACAGAAATACAAGTTTGTTTCTTCTTATAGGTCTTTTTCTGTTTTTACACTTTTTAGTCGTAAAACTTCTAAAACTCACTCAGCCCAAGCAAATTATTAGAAAACTAGTAAAAAGTACTTTATACTTATAAATACATATTTTTTTTACGTCTTTTTTTCGCTTTTACACAATTTTAGAAGTAAAAGGTATAAATATATCTTCATTATTTTACACAATTATGTATAAAATCCATACAAAAATAAGCAATAATCTAATTATAACAAACTTTCTACACAATATAGATACAAAACAAACAATCATACAAATTAACAATAACACTCTTTTTTATAAAAATAAAAATCATTACTAAATCAATAAAGCTAATTACAAGACAAATACATACTAAAAAAGTTAATATAAGAACATTATTCTCATTTTTATATTTTTATTTAACGCATTCTTACTATTTACTCTAAATTCAGTTGTTTTAAACAGACATAAAACACAGAAAAAAAACAGCGAAAACGGGAAAAAATACAGCTCGTTCTATTTTGTGAAAAATTTTGACAAACGCTTATTTTACTACTCCTAACCGCTTATTTGCTCCATCAAAAACACTTTGTTTTTTTAAAAAAGAAAAAACCAAATAACCTCTTGAATTTTATTCGCATTTTGTCATTTTAAAAGCATAAAAAAGCACAAAAAGAGTTGGCTGTTTTTTTTAATTTATACACTTTCTAAATAAAAGACCTACTCGTCTTTTAAAGAAACGACACGCCATAAAAGAGGAAACATTTTACCGCTTTCACAAGAATCCTTACATTTGGCAAAAGACTATACATATGGAAACAAACGCTTATATAAAAACTGCTATAGCAGATAAAATTGCGACAATTACCTTTTACAGTGCAGCTAGTAACTCCTTTCCTAGTACCTTACTAGCCGAATTAACCCACACCATAACGGAACTAAGCGCTTCTACGGCTATTACAACCATTATTCTTCAAAGTGAAGGAACAGGGGCTTTTTGCGCTGGAGCTTCTTTTGATGAATTGCTTTCTATTCAAGATAAAGCAACAGGTAAAAAATTCTTCTCTGGTTTTGCTAACGTAATCAATGCAATGCGTAAAAGTCCTAAATTATTCATCGGACGTATTCACGGAAAAACAGTAGGTGGAGGTGTTGGTTTAGCTGCTTCTTGCGATTATTGTTTTGCGACAGAGCAAGCGTCTATCAAACTATCAGAACTCGCTATTGGGATCGGTCCTTTTGTCATCGAGCCAGCGGTATCAAGAAAAATAGGTAAAACGGCTTTCACTTCGATGTCCTTGGCTGCCCATGAATGGAAAACAGCATCTTGGGCACAACAACAGGGACTTTATGATGAAATATATGAAACCATTGATCGTTTAGATTTAGAACTCCAAACTTTTGCTCAACGCGTGAGTGCTTATAATCCAGAAGCCATCACCGAAATGAAAAATATCTTTTGGGAGGGAACTGCAGACTGGGATCAATTGCTAACTGAACGCGCTGAGATATCAGGCCGATTAGTATTGTCCGAGTTCACAATAAACGCCTTAAACGCCTTTAAAAAAAAGTAATCGCTTAGCAAAAAAAATACACGATTTAACGCTAAGTCGTGTATTTGCTTCTCTACCTTTGAGGAAAAAATGAAAAGAAAAAATCTAATTTTAATTTTATTCCTCTCTTTCGTATGTCCTTTTTTCAGTTGCGCTCAATCTACAACTGCTACTGCGGATGACCCCATTTTTCTCAATCACTTGTCTATTGCTACAGGACTGAGTAGTCTCGGTTTCTCCGTCGAGCTTGCTACTCCAATTAGCAACAAGTTCTTCATCCGTACGGGAATTAATACCTTCAACTATAGTACCCGAACACATGCAGTTCAACTCAATGATCCATATGGTGCACTTCATCATGCCTTTGGTCAGGATGTCGCTTATAACATGAGAGGACGCGCCAAGAATACACACGTTCACCTCTTGCTAGATTTCTACCCTTTAAAAAAAGGATTACTCTACTTGAGTACAGGGTTATATTTCGGTAGGACCATCTTAAGTGCACATGGAATTATTGCCAATAGCGACGGTAGTCCAGCTCAATTACAAGGGGGTGCTGAATGGCCCAACCTTGTCTTCAACGATCAAAAACTGGACATCACCAATGGACGACTAGATGGTGAACTCATCCTCGGGAATTTCGTAAAACCTTATATCGGCATTGGTCTTGGTAGAGCGATTCCAAAAAAGCGATTCGGAGTAAAACTAGAAATGGGTCTCTTACTTGCAGGTGACTATGTCATCAAACAAAATGGTCATCGATTGGATCAAACGCTAAAAAAAGAACACAACTTCGAAGCAGCAGACTCTTACTTGAATTGGTTTAGGTTCTACCCTATGGCAAAAGCCCAACTCTCCTATCGACTCTTTTAATTTCGATAACATGAATTAAAACCAAGTAAAAGAAAGGGCGAATTCACTCATTTTTTGACTACCTTTGTCAAAATTTTTGGTTATGTCTAAAATTAGAATTACAAAACAATTCACCTTTGAAACAGGTCATGCGCTATATGGATATGACGGTAAATGTCGCAATGTACACGGACACAGTTATAAACTTGGTGTTACAGTAATTGGTACGCCAATTACGGATGCAGCTCATGTAAAGTTTGGGATGGTGATTGATTTCAGTGATCTAAAAAAAATAGTAAAAGAAGAAATCGTAGATGTATTTGATCACGCTACTGTATTCAATCAAAACACCCCTCATGTTGAATTGGCTCAAGAGCTAAAAGAACGCGGTCATCACGTTATTTTAGTGGATTATCAACCGACAAGTGAGAATATGGTCATTGACTTTGCGAATAAGATAAAAAGTCGTTTACCGGAGAACATTGCCTTGTATTCCCTGCGTTTACAAGAGACAGAATCTTCTTATGCAGAATGGTTTCAATCTGATAATTTATAGGGTAACGTGAGTTTTACAATTGATACAACAAAGGGAGTTTACTTTGCCTCTGATCAACATTTCGGAGCGCCTACGCGTGAAAAGAGCTTACCTCGAGAAAAACTTTTCCTCGCTTGGTTAAACGAAAAGGAAGCTGATATGGGGGCTTTATTCATTCTTGGAGATCTTTTCGATTTCTGGTTTGAATACAAAACTGTTGTTCCTAAAGGGTTTGTACGAGTATTAGGTAAATTAGCCGAATTAAAAGACAAAGGCATTCCCATTTATTTTTTTGTGGGCAACCACGATTTATGGATGAATGACTATTTTCAAACCGAATTAGGTATTCCCGTTTTTCACGAACCACAAATTTTCACCATCAATGGCAAGCGCTTTTTTATTGGTCATGGCGATGGTTTAGGACCTGGAGACTTGGGCTATAAACGCATGAAGAAAGTGTTTACTAATCGATTTTCCAAATGGCTGTTCAATTGGCTACATCCAGATATTGGTGTACGTCTTGCACAATACCTATCGGTTAAAAACAAACTGATCTCAGGTGATGAAGATGTCACTTTTTTAGGTGAAGACAAAGAATGGTTAGTCCTGTATGCCAAGCGAAAGCTAGAAAGCCAACACTATGACTACTTCATATTTGGACACCGACACTTACCTATGGTCATTGACCTCAATGAGCAATCCAAATACATCAATCTCGGTGATTGGATCAGCTATTTTACTTATGGTTACTTTGATGGAACATTCCATCTAGAAAAATATAAAAAGCCTCAATATTGAGGCTTTTTTGGTTATCAGTTATCGGTTATCAGTTATCGGTGATCGGTCTCACCTCTCAACATCTCTCCTACCTAAAACGGCTTGTCCAAAATCCAAGAGCTGTGGCTAAAGTAATTCCAAGGCACACTTGCTAAATCCACTTTTTCATCGACATAGCGACTGTATTCTCTTCTGTTTATCGATACCCAGCTATCGGCATAGACTGCTACTTCTTTGCCTTGATCGGCATATTCTTTTTTGATGCGTTGAGCCATTTGCCAAATCATATCCGACGTATTCAAACGCGCGTCTTGTTTACGGGTTAACACTTCCTGTGTTGAATAAAAAAAGCGTTCTCCTGTTTTTTTATCCTCTACCAAATAAGAGGTGTACCCCGATCTAGAACGCAACATCATACGCCAGCTTAGACGATGTGCCTCATCTGTCCACAGAATATCACCTTCAATAAAATGTTGCCTTAGAGGCAGCGCAAATTGAAAAAACATAAATACAGCCAGGAATCCCAAAACAGGTTTACTTAATTGAGGTGAGCTAAAGCGTTCACTAGTATCTATCGCTGGTTTTTTCTTTAAGAAAAGGCGTCTAATTTGATCTGATGGATAAAAGAAAAGAGCAAATGTCAAGGCGAAATAAGGGAAAATCCCAATATGTAAGGTAGCTGAATTAAACAAATGAAAAACTAAAGAGGCTATTAATCCCAAAGTACGGGTTCGTTTCCACAACAAAGCGGGAATAATTAATCCATCAAATGCAATTCCCAAGTAAGCAATAATTAAATAAAACTCCTTTTGTGTAAATACATTTTTAAAGACGTCTGGTATATTGGCGGATTGATACATCAGTGCTGTAAAAGTACCATCCAACCAATCGGGGTAAAATTTAGCTATGGTTCCATAAATATACAGTACCCCTACCTGAAAAATAAAAATCCAATTGAAATAAAGGGGCATGGCATGCTCCTCTTTCACACGATTTGCTTTAACATCTAACGATTTATAAGACGCTGCGGGAAGGAAACACATGTACACACAAATGATCATCAACAGATAATAGTGGTTGTTGTACGAGGTTTTTTGAATGAAATAGGCCCCTGCCCAAAGAAGAGTCAGTAACGGCATGGACCATTTATAGCGATAGCCCAACATCACCGCAAGGGACACTAATCCCATCACAAAGAAATAGACATACATTTGCGGGCCTACGAGCACTTGCAAAAAGTCCATATAAATATGCGAAAAGGTGAAATTTACGTCAACGAGATTTTCTCTTACCCAACCTGTGGCAATAGCACCAAAGGATTCACAGGCAAACAAAAAACCAAAAAAAAATCTAAATATAATTAAAGGTGCATTATCAACGGGTTGCAGTGCTTTTTTCCACATAGCGATCAAAATATGCTCGCGTTGCTTGCTCGTCTTTTTTTAGTTGATCTACAAGTTCTTCGAGCGAATTAAATTTTTGTTCATCTCTTATGCGATCCAAGATACGAACTTTTAACGTTTTATGATATAAATCGCCCGACCAATCTAGAAAGTTTACTTCTATTGTATGAGGATGATTGGCAAATGTCGGATTAATACCAATGCTCATCATTCCTTTTACTCGTTTACCTTCTATTTCAGATTCAACTACATAGATTCCGTTTTGGGGAATCATCTTATACGACTCAGAGATTTCAAAATTAGCCGTTGGAAATCCCAATGTACGTCCTAATTTCTTTCCGTGAATGACCTCTCCAGAAAAGTGATACTCATGCCCTAAAAACTCATTCGCTAAGGCAATATTTCCAGCTTCTAAAGCCACGCGAATTTTGGTAGAACTAATCGAAACATGATCAATTTCTTGTGCGGATATTTCTTCTACTTCAAACCCATAAGTTATCCCAAAGCGCTTTAAATCGTGAATATCTGCTGTTCTATTTTTTCCAAAACGATGATCGTACCCAATGATTATTTTTGAAATATTAAACGTATCGACCAATACTTGTTTAACAAACTCTTCAGCACTTAAGTTGGCAAAATCCAAATCGAACTTTTGCACCACAAGGTTATCTAAGCCGAGAGCAGCTAATAGCGCTTGTTTTTCTTCCAATGTATTTAACAGGCGAATTCCGTGATCTTGCTTCAAGACCATACGCGGATGAGGAAAGAAGGTCAACACCAAACTTTCAGCGCCTAAGGCTTCAGCAGAATCAACTAGTTTTTTAATAATCATTTGATGCCCAATGTGAACCCCATCAAAGGTCCCCAAAGTTGCAACAACTTTTTTATCGGTTTTAAATTCACCAATGGAAGAAAATATTTTCACGATGATAACTTTAGTCTTTTAAAGGGATTTTACTTAGTTTTGCCCCGTTTTTCTAAACAAATATTCAAGCTGTAAAAATACTTCATTTTTTACAAATCACCTTAAATTTTACACAATAATACGCCTAAACTAAAGTAATTAACATGCCCTCATTGATCAGAACCTGCTTGGTTTTTCTTTTTGTATTCGTTCCCTTACTGCTCTTTTCTCAAGTTAAAATAATGACTTGGAATTTAAAAAATATAGGAAGTAGTAAAACGGAAGAACACCTTAGCTACATGGCTAAAATTATGAAACAAGCGGATGTCGTTGCCATACAAGAAGTAGTAACTAATCCTGCAGGCGCTAAAGCCATTGCTGCCCTACAAGAAGAACTCAACCGAAAAAGTGGAGCTACATGGGATTATGCTCTTAGTGATCCAACCATTAGTTCGCCTTATCGCTCAGAGCGCTATGCTTTCTTGTGGAAAACAAAAAACATCAAGCTACAACAAAAAGCCTTTCTTGATCAAAACTACCAGGAAGAAATTGAACGCGAGCCCTATATGGCCACCTTTCGATATAAAGATTTAGAATTTACCTTGGTTAGCTTACATGCTTTACCTAAGAAACACCAGCCGGAGAAAGAGATTAAATACCTGAAGTTTTTCCCGGAACGCTATAAAGAAAAAAACCTCATCTTCTTAGGTGATTTCAATACGCCTGAATCGCATTCGGTTTTCAATCCACTAAAAAAACTAGGATACACCCCTGCGTTTACGAAGCAAAAGACATCGCTACGCCAAAAATGCATCAACGGCGATTGCTTAGCTAGTGAGTACGACAATATATTCCTTCAACAAGAAGTGTTTACCGTTACTTCCTTCCAAGCGATTTTATTTTTCGAAGATTTTGACACGATACAAGAAGCAAATAAAATCTCCGATCACATCCCGCTCCTAATCGAAATAGAATAAATAAAAAAAAGGATCTCCACTGGAAATCCTTTTTAAAACAATTAAAATATAATAAAAACACTTATTTATCTTCGATTCATATAAATCATAACGTAGTACAACAGCGTACCTAAAGAAGAAAGAGCAGCTACAACATAGGTTCTTGCAGCCCATTTCAGTGCATCTTTAGAGCCAACTAATTCCTGAGGTGTTACGATATGCTTCGCTTCCAACCATTTTAGAGCACGATTACTCGCATCGTATTCTACAGGTAAGGTAATAAACGAGAAGATCGTTGTTAAGGCAAACAATCCAATTCCCAATAATAGTAACTGAGGAAAGGTTTTAAGCATTAGAACTCCCCCAATCAACACGAACGGCATAAACTTAGAAGATACTTCCAAGATAGGCACCATTCGAGAACGCATCGTTAACCACGAATAGGCTTGTGCATGTTGTACAGCATGCCCTACCTCGTGAGCAGCCACAGCAGCAGCGGCAGCATTGCGTTGATTGTATACAGCTTCACTTAAATTTACTGTCTTATCTATCGGATTGTAATGATCCGTCAATCTTCCTGGTGTAGAAATTACACGTACATCGCGAATTCCGTGGTCAAAAAGCATCTTTTGGGCGATCTCAGCACCACTCATGCCATTTTGTAAATGAACCTCAGAATACTTCTTAAACTTCGTTTGTAAACGATTGCCTACATACCAACTGGCAGCCATCATGGCAATCATAAAAACCCATATCATCATAGATACAACAATTTATGTTCATCAAGTAGAATAGCAAATGGCGCGCCAAATAAAAAAAAGCGACATTTTGTCATAAAAAAAGAGAGACCCTTGTGTGTCTCTCTTTTTCGATTTATTCTCTTATTGAATTACTTCAATTTTTTCTTTACTTCTACTTCTTGGAATGCCTCAATTGTATCGTATTCTTTGATATCGTTGTAGTTTTTGATTTGGATACCACAATCATATCCTTTTGATACTTCTTTTACATCGTCTTTGAAACGTCTAAGCGCAGTTAGTTCACCGGTATAGATAACAACTCCTTCACGGATTAAGCGGATTCTAGAACTACGGAAGATCTTACCATCAAGAACCATACATCCTGCAATTGTACCCACTTTTGAAATTTTGAATAGCTCTCTAATTTCAGCAGTACCTGTAATTTCTTCTTTCAACTCTGGAGATAACATACCTTCCATCGCATCCTTCAAGTCATCAATTGCGTCATAGATAATCGAGTAGTTTCTGATATCGATTTCTTCTTTATCTGCTAATACTTTAGCAGAAGCCATTGGACGTACGTTGAATCCGATAATAATTGCATCTGAAGCAGACGCTAACAATACGTCAGATTCCGTAATTGCCCCCACTCCTTTGTGAATGATATTGATTTGAATTTCTTCTGTCGACAATTTAGAGAATGAATCAGAAAGTGCTTCTACAGATCCGTCCACGTCTCCTTTTAAGATGATGTTCAACTCTTTGAAATCTCCTAAAGCGATACGACGTCCGATCTCTGCCAACGTAATATGTCTTTGTGCACGAACCGATTGCTCACGTAACAATTGTGTGCGTTTCGCAGCAATTTGTTTAGCTTCTTTCTCTTCTTCAAATACGTTGAATTTATCCCCCGCACCTGGTGCACCATCTAATCCCAATACTGAAATTGGTCTTGAAGGTCCTGCCTCTTTCACCGAGTTTCCACGCTCATCGTGCATTGCACGTACTTTACCGTGGTTACATCCTGCTAATAGGTAATCCCCTACTCTTAATGTACCCGCTTGAACTAATACCGTAGATACATATCCACGTCCTTTATCTAAATAAGCCTCAACAACAGTACCAGAAGCAAGTTTGTCAGGGTTTGCTTTTAACTCTAACATTTCTGCTTCAAGTAAAACTTTCTCTAACAATTCTTTCATTCCGATTCCTTGTTTCGCTGAAATATCTTGTGATTGGTATGTACCTCCCCACTCTTCAACTAACAAGTTCATCGCCGCTAATTTTTCTTTAATTTTCTCAGGATTAGCCGTTGGCTTATCCACTTTATTGATAGCGAAAATAATTGGTACACCTGCTGCTTGTGCGTGACTGATTGCCTCTTTTGTTTGTGGCATGATGTCATCATCGGCAGCGATTACGATAATTACAATATCGGTAACTTGAGCTCCACGTGCACGCATTGCGGTAAACGCCTCGTGACCTGGTGTATCTAAGAAGGTAATTTGCTGACCGTTCTCTAACGTTACTCCATATGCACCAATGTGCTGTGTAATTCCTCCAGACTCTCCTGCGATTACGTTTGCTTTACGCACATAATCCAATAAAGAGGTCTTACCGTGATCCACGTGTCCCATTACGGTAACAATAGGTGCACGAGATTTTAAATCTTCTGGTCTATCTGGTGCTTCTTCAATAGCTTCTTCTAAATCAGCTGTTGTAAAGTCCACTTCATAACCAAATTCATCTGCAACAATAGTCAATGTTTCAGCATCCAAACGTTGGTTCATCGTTACCATGATACCCAAAGACATACAGGTTCCGATCACTTTAGTAATAGGCACATCCATCATGGTAGCAATTTCACCTACTGTAACGAACTCCGTTACTTTAAGCACTTTGCTTCCTGCTTCTAAAGCTCTTTGTTCCTCGTCCGATTTCTTACGGTGAACATCGCGTTTATCTCTACGATACTTCGCTGCTTTAGATCTGTTTCCTTTACCTTGTAAACGCTCAAGCGTTTCTTTAATTTGGTTTTTAACTTCTTCTTCCGTTGGCTCCGCTTTTACAACTGGAGCATTTCTACGGTTGTTGTTGTTTTTATTGAATTTGCCATTGTTTCCTCCTGGGCGGTTTGCATTGTTTCCGCCTGGACGATTGGCATTATTTCCACCTGGACGATTGGCATTATTCCCACCTGCTTTGTTTGCATTTGCTCCAGCATTATTTGGAGTATTTGTTCCCTCTGCATTCGTTGGTTTTGCAATACGCTTTCTTTTATTTCTACCTGCTACGTTGCCTTTTTTGTCGTCCTTCTTCTCCTCCTTCTTCTTTTTAGGCTTGTCAAACTGAGATAAATCGATCGTTTGCCCTGTAAATGTAGTTCCCGAAAGTTTTTGATAGTTCGTTTTGATGATCTCATCACCTAACTTCGCATCAACCTTGTCGTCTTCAACTACTCTAGTTTCTTCGTTTGCTACTTTAGCAGACTCCTTATGTTGCTTTTCTTCCACAGGTTTGTCTTTTACTTTTGATTCTTTATTGGCTACTTTCTTCGTTTCACCTTTTTTTGTCGTATTTTTTGCTGAATCAGTTTTAGAATCGACATTAACCTCAGCAGCAGGAGCTGCTTGCGCTTTCTCCTCTACTTTTTCTTGTGCAACGCTTTCTTTCGCAACTGGTTCTTCTCTCTTTACAGGCTCAGCTTTAATCTCTTCTTTCTCCACTACTTGATCCACTATGGCTGAAGAAGATTCTAAAGTTTTTTTAGGTTCAAGATCAATTTGACCCACAGTTTTAATCGCAACTTGCTCTTCTGCTTTGGCTCTAATGATTTCTTGTTCTTTCTTGATACGAGCTTGTTCTTCTTGTTTTCTCTTTTCTTCTAATTCGCGTTCACGCTCAACTTTAAGCGCTTCCTTTTCTTTTCTCTTCTCTTCACTTACTTCAATAGAAGCTTCCTTCTTCCCTCTATCAGCAGAAAACTGTTTATTAAGAACGTTAAATTCTTCTTGGGAAATCTTAGCATTTGGAGTTGCCTCGATTTCATACCCTTTGCCTTTCAAAAAGTCCACGGCTCTATCTAGAGAAATATTTAATTCCCTTAAAACTTTATTTATTCTTATTGCTCTTTCTTCAGACATATTATCTTTTTAGTGTATTATTTGTGTTGTGTTGTTCCTAGAAGTGTCGATTTAATCCTCGAACTCTTCCTTCAGAATACGGAGAACCTCTTGAATGGTCTCTTCTTCTAAGTCGGTGCGTTTGATTAACTCTTCAACACTTAAGTTCAACACGCTTTTTGCTGTATCTAATCCGATCTTAGCAAACTCTTCAATTACCCACATGTCGATTTCATCGCTGAATTCTCTTAATTCAACATCGTCATCTTCTGGGTTTAATTCGCGCATCACATCGATATCAAATCCCGTTAACATTCCTGCTAACTTAATGTTCTGCCCTCCTTTACCAATTGCTCTAGATACTTCTTCTGTATCTAAATATACATTTGCCTTTTTCGTTTCCTCGTCGAATACAACCTTGTTTACTTTTGCTGGTGCTAAAGCACGTTTGATAAACAAGTCTGTATTAGCAGTGTAATGGATAACATCGATATTTTCGTTTCCTAGCTCTCTTACGATACCGTGGATACGAGATCCTTTCATCCCCACACAAGCTCCAACTGGATCGATGCGATCATCTGATCCTTCAACAGCAATTTTTGCTTTTTCTCCTGGGATGCGAACCACTTTCTTAACGAAAATTTTATCTTCTCCAATTTCAGGAATTTCTTGTTCTAATAATCTTTCTAAGAAACGGTTAGACGTTCTCGACATGATAATTTGAGGTTTTGCTCCTTTCAATTCAACTGCCTCAATAATCCCTTTCACCGTGTCTCCTTTTCTGAAAAAGTCAGAAGGAATTTGTTTTTCTTTTGGCAAAACAATCTCATTTCCTTCATCATCCATCAAAATTACAACTTTTGGGCGAATATGATGCACTTCTGCCGCGTAAATCTCTCCGATTACCTCTTTAAACTGCTTATATAGTGTAGCATTGTCATGCTCCGTCACTTTTGAATTCAAATATTGACGTAAAGCTAATACTGCTCTTCTACCAATATCTTCTAATTTCACCTCTTCTGAAACTTCTTCTCCTACTTCAAAATCCGATTCTATCTTTCTTGCTTCACTTAATGAAATCTCGTATTTATCATCTTCTACTTCCCCGTCATTTACAACGATTCTGCTTCTAAAAACCTGGAAATCTCCTTTATCAGGGTTAATAATGATATCGAAGTTATCGTCATCACCATATTTCTTTTTCAATGCATTTCTGAATACATCTTCTAAGATGGCCATTAACGTAACTCGATCAATGTATTTTAACTCTTGAAATTCTGAGAACGATTCTACTAAACCACTATTCTCCATCTGATATTTTTTTAAAATGAAATTATTATACTAGCTTCTTTTATATTTTCGAATGGTATAACAGCTTCTTTCTCAACTGTAACCTTTCCTTTTCCAACAGCTTTTGGCTCGCGAGCCTTCCACTGTAATACGATCGACGCTTCTCTTACTTCCGTTATTGTTGCCTCGTATTTCTCTTGATCCAAAGTGACTAACTTCACTTTTCGACCCATATTCTTCTTATACTGACGCAACATTTTTAACGGTGATGTCGCACCTGCTGAAGCCACTTCTAGACCAAAATCGTGTTCCTCTCGATCTAAATTGTGTTCAATAGCTCGGCTTACATCAATGCAATCCTGCAAATTAACCCCGTGATCTCCATCTAAAACCACCATGATTTTATTATCTGGAGAAATTGTCATTTCAATCAAAAACAACTCTTGCTTCTCAGCTAAAGCCGCATCCAACAACTCTTGTACTTTGTTTTTAAATGTCATATGCTATAAAAAGAGGGGACCATTACGTCCCCTCATTATTTAACTTCTTTAATAAATAACGGTGCAAATATACTATTTTTTTTGTAGTAATAAAAACTTTTGTGTATTGATAATTATATGCTTAAATTTAGAACACCAAAAAAACATGTTAAATACTTAATCCACTTTTATACGTAATTATGAAGAAAATACTAATACCAACCGATTTTTCACAACAAGCACAAAACGCAATTAAAGCGGGCGTGAATTTTGCAAAAAAATACCAGGCAGAAATCATCTTACTACACATCTTAGACTTGCCTCAAGAAGCAAGTGATGGTATTAGCAAAGGTACACCTGCGCCTGAAGTGATGTTTTTCAAAAACGCAGCGGAACAAAAATTACAGCAAATTGCACTAGATTCGCTATTCGACGGATTAACCGTTTCTACTAGCTTAATCTTAGACCGCACCTCTCAAGGGGTGACTAAATCAGCGGTACACAATGGAGCAGACTTAATCGTTATGGGTTCTCATGGAGCCAGTGGAATGAAAGAGTACTTTGTGGGATCTAACACGCAAAAAGTAGTTCGCACCTCTCCTGTACCTGTATTTGTAGTAAAAGGAGATTTTGAAGACAACTGCATTAAAGATGTTGTTTTTGCTTCTGACTTTACAAGCGAAATGAAAGATTCTTTCAAAAGCACTTTAGCTTTAAACAAAGTAGTAGGGGCAGATTTACACCTATTAATGGTCAACACACCCAATAGCTTCAAACCTACACATGTGGCAGAAGAAACATTAGAAACATTCTTAGAAGATATCACAGATAAAGAATTCGACCTAAGCATCTACAACGACATCAATGTAGAAAAGGGAATCTTAAACTACTGTAAAAAAATAGACGCAGATCTAATCGCTATCGCTACGCATGGCCGTACAGGCTTAGCGCACTTCTTCAACGGAAGTATTAGCGAAGACTTGGTTAACCATTCACCAATCTCTGTATTGACGTTCAAAATTGACTAATTTTTGATTGGAAAGAAGAGAGAGGAAAAAAATTCGCATTAAAAGATTATTTTTCCAAAAAAAGAAAAATTCACCCTTTTCCCCTCTCTTCTTTCTCTAATTAGATATAATCATCGAATACCAAAACACAATCCCATTGAGATAACTATAAGCTCAATGAGATAAAGGAGAAAATACAGCTATAAAAAAGGTTCGATCTTTAAAAGATCGAACCTTTTTTTGTATTAGTTTGCGAGGCTTGTACTTTGTAAAGCTGTCAAATTCTCACAACTTAACAAAAGGCAAAGAACAAAAAAAAACCTCATTTCTCCCTTCCCTTCATCTCTGTCCAAAAAAAAATGCCCGAAGGCATTTTTTATTTTAATATTTCAATATGACTTTCTGAAACCGTCTTAATTGGGATATAGTTTTTCTTCCCTTCTACTAGTAAGCACAGGTAGATATTATCAATAGAAATCACATAACCTTTCAATCCATCAATAGACACATATTGACCAATCTCTAAATTCTTTCTTGCATAGAAGGAATACAACAACTTTGTAACCACATCTTTTGCCCCCAAGCCTAAAGACAGTGCCACTGTCAATAAGATTGCACCTATAATAATAGAGATATTACTCGTAATAATAGACGTATCAATTCCCATTTGATTTAACGTCGTAATCACAACAAAAATCAAAATCAAATAGAACAAAATATTTCCGATCATGCGCGCTCCAACAAAATCAACTGCTTTCAACACTTCAACAATAACCTTCTTAATCCAAGAAGCGAAGTATAGTCCACCAATAAAAATGAGCAAAGCCACAAATAACTTAGGAACAAACATCATTAGGTTTCCTATTTCACGAGACACGATTTCCAAGCCGAACAATTCCGCTCCAATCAAAACCATGAGAAAAACTAAGAATACCTTTACAAAGAAAAGGAGGATTGCATCAACCTTTACTCTTATTTTTATTTTGCCTAAGAATTCATTATCATCTAAACCATCTTGAATTTTTTCCAAGCGAATCAGCTTAAATACTTTTCGAAGGATATAGGAAAAAAGTTTCAACAACAACCAACACAGGAGTACATAACCTGCGATTAGCAGAAAACCAAAAATACCTTTGACTAGCGAGTGCATCACGTCATTAATCATTTCACTAGGATATTCAAAACTATATAATTTCTCCATCATGATCTTCTTTTTTAATTTTTTCTATTATTTTCTTTTCTTTTTCTCTATCAACATCTCCCATAAACGCCTCAACCACTTTAGGAACTTGTACCGTATATAGTTCAGAAACATCTAAGGACAGCTTAATAAAATTCAAATTGTCAATTACCCGATCTTTCAGATAGTCCGGCAATTTCTCGTCTTGCAGTATTTTCTTAAAAGGATTCTCCATTATGACAACGAATTATATAATTCCACAATTTTCTTTTTAGCCCTGTGCAATCTCATCTTTACAGCACTTTCACCTAATTCAAGTAACTGCGCGATTTCTTTAATTGATTTATCATCTTGATATTTCATCAACAAAACGATTTTATCTTCAGGGTCAATTAAACCAAGCGCTTCTTGAAGCTTTTCCACGGTTAGTGAAAAGATCTCTTCATCAGACACTTCCTCATCTACGGTAGAAACATACATTGCTTCTTCCTTTAATTCTATATTATCTCGTTGCCGCTTCAAAATAGACTTTGAATAGTTCACGCAATGATTATACGTAAAAGAATAAAGCCAGGTCGAAAACTTCGACTCCCCTCTAAACGACTTTAAATTTAGGTATAATTTGACGAAAACATCCTGCGTCAAGTCTTCTGCAGCATCTCGGGACTCCGCAAACCCCAAGCATTTTTGATACACCTTCTGACCATAACGATCATAGATGATACCAAACAAACTTGTATTTCCATTATGAATGATGAACTGAACCAGCTCTTCATCTGTCATCGAAACAAAGTTTTGACTTTGCACATTCATTCTCATATTACTATTTTACCATCCAAATGTAATATATCTTAACAGACACTTTGAATTTTTAACATTAACTTCTTAAATATTCCTAATCTGCAACAACTTTTCCACGTACTTTCCGATGACATCAAATTCTAAATTTACCTTATCTCCTACTTGATAATGTTTAAAAATAGTATGTGCTTTGGTATAGGGAATAATTGCAACACTGAAGGTATTCACACCCGAATCGACAACCGTCAAACTCGTACCATCAATAGTAATAGAGCCTTTAGATATGGTCGTGTGCTTGATTTGTTTATCATATTCAAATCCGTAATACGTACTTCCTTCTGCGTCCACAATAGACACACATGTTCCAACCGCATCCACATGACCTTGTACAATATGACCATCCAAACGCGCATTCGCTAACATTCCGCGCTCTAAATTAATCTCTTGCCCAATAGTCCACGTTCCTAAAGTTGTCACATCAATCGTTTCTTTGATCGCCGTCACGGTAAAGGTCTCCCCTTCTATAGCCACAACCGTCAAACAGATTCCATTGTGCAAAACACTTTGGTCTACTTTCAATTCCTCAACAAAAGAACACGATACCGTAAGGTGTATATTTTCCTTTTCTTTGACACTATTTTCAATGATTGCAATTTCTTCAACAATTCCTGTAAACATTACTCCATTTATTTTATTAAATTTGTGTTCAAAATTACTAATAATTTATACGAAACTATGAGCCATAAAGAAGAAAATGTTAGGGTAGGAATCTCAATCGGCGATTTAAACGGGATTGGACCCGAAGTTATCCTTAAATGTTTCGAAGACAATAGAATGCTTGAGCTTTGTACGCCTGTTATATTTGGTAGTTCAAAACCCTTATCATATATCAAAAAGAACATCAATAGCAATGTAAATTTTCAGGGCATTGACAGTTTAGATCAAATCGTTCCCGGAAAACTAAATGTTTTAAACTTGTGGAAAGAGAACGTCAACATCAACTTTGGCGTAAACGATCCGGTAGTAGGCAGTTACGCTATCAAATCATTTGTTGCCGCAACAGAGGCGCTAAAGAATGGAGAAGTTGACATCTTAGTTACCGCGCCAATCAACAAGTACAACAGCCAATCAGAAGAATTTCAACACCCGGGTCATACCAATTACCTCAATGAGCAATTGGAAGGCAATGCATTAATGCTTTTAGTAAGTGACAATCTAAAAGTCGGATTGTTAACGGATCACCTCCCTCTAAAAGATGTTGCTCAGGCTATAACACCTAAGCGTATCGAGGAAAAGGTAAAAACCGTACGAGAAGCATTGATGAACGATTTCAACATTTTCAATCCGCGTATTGCCGTTTTAGGGCTGAATCCACACGCAGGGGATGAAGGAGTAATCGGTGCAGAAGAACAAGAAATACTCAAACCAACCCTAACAAAATTAGCAGAAGAAGGCATCCTTGTTTCCGGTCCATTTCCAGCTGACGGCTTTTTTGGATCACAACTTTACAACAGCTTTGACGCCGTCATTGCGTGTTATCACGATCAGGGCTTAGCACCTTTTAAAGCACTTTCATTTAGCAAAGGCGTGAATTATACTGCGGGTTTAAACAAAATCAGAACCTCGCCTGATCACGGAACAGCGTATGATATTGCAGGAAAAAATCTTGCTGACCCTACTTCTTTTCGCGAAGCCTTGTACTTAGCTTTAGATGTTTTCACCAATAGAAACAGAAATATCGAAGCCAAGAGCAACCCGCTTATGCCCCAAGAAAAAGAAAATAATACAAAAAAATTTGATAATTAGCTTGTAATAATAATAATTTTTTATCTTTGCACGCTCAAATCATGTATTTGATGAATACTGAAAAAACATATTCGATATCCTTTATAGGATTGAAAAATGGAGAACATACTTTTGAATACCAAATAGATAGCGAGTTTTTTAAAAACTATGCGTATGATGATTTCAATCGTATACAAGCAAATATTAGCGTTCTTTTAAATAAAAAAGCCACCCTTTTAGAGGTGCACTTTAAGGCAAAAGGAGTAGCAAACGTTCCTTGTGATGTCACAAATGAAGACTTCGATCTTCCGATAGAGAATGAATTCAACCTCATTGTCAAATTTGGAGAAGAATTCAATGACGATCACGATGAAATACTAATTCTACCGATGAATGAGTACGAGATTAACCTCTCACAATACATTTACGAATTAGTTGTTTTATCCATCCCTGCCAAGAGAGTAAGCCCTGAAGCAGCGGAAGACGAAGCGTTTGACGAAGACGAATTTGACTTTTTATTTGAAGACGAAGATCAAGACAACGAAATGGAAGAAGAGCTGGAAGAAGATACAGAAAGCGAATCAGATCCAAGAGATATAGACCCCAGATGGGAAAAATTAAAAAAACTATTAACGGATAAATAATATAGTAAAATGGCACATCCTAAGAGAAAGACCTCGAAAACAAGAAGAGATAAAAGAAGAACACACTACAAAGCTGTAGCTCCGACTATCGCTACTTGTCCTGTAACAGGTGAAGCTCACTTATTCCACAGAGCTTACTGGCACGAAGGAAAACTTTACTACAGAGGACAAGTTGTAATTGACAAAACAACAGAAGTAGAAGCATAAGCTTTTGAAAAACACAATAAACTCTCACAATGTGTGAGAGTTTTTTTTTGTTGAAATTTACTGAGAGAACGAGTTTTAAGACTTAAAAAACCTTCGATTCGTTTTTTTTTTGTAATTTTCGCTTCTTTTTGGAATGTTTTTATAAAGTAAAGCAACACCATATGACAAAAATACATGCAGCCATTACAGCTGTTGGTTGTTATTTGCCTGAGACAAAGTTGACCAACGCAGATTTAGAAAAAATGGTTGAAACTAACGACGAGTGGATCACCTCTCGAACAGGCATTAAAGAACGACGAATTCTTAAAGAACCTGGAAAAGGAACTTCGCACATGGCTATCAAAGCTGCGGAAAACTTAATTCAAAAATCAGGAGTAGATCCAAAAGAGATAGACTTAGTACTATTATCGACGGCCACCCCTGATATGCCTGTAGCAATCACAGGGGTATATGTAGCCACGCAAATTGGTGCTACAAATGCATTTGCCTTTGACCTACAAGCTGCTTGTTCAAGCTTCTTATACGGGATGTCTGTTGCCTCTGCTTATATTGAATCCGGTAAATACAAGAAAGTATTGTTAATTGGATCAGACAAAATGTCTTCGATTATTGACTATACAGATCGCGCAACGTGTATCATCTTTGGAGATGCTGCTGGTGCCGTACTATTTGAACCCAATACCGATGGTTACGGAATTATGGATGAATACCTAAGAAGTGACGGAATCGGAAGAGAATACTTAAAAATTGACGCTGGTGGTTCTATTTTACCTACAAGCGCCGAAACAGTAGCCAACAGACAACACTATGTGTTCCAAGATGGAAAAACTGTTTTCAAATACGCCGTATCCAACATGGCTGATGTGAGTGAAAAAATCATGCAACGCAACAATTTAACGCATACAGACGTGAATTGGTTAGCGGCACATCAAGCAAACAAACGCATTATCGATGCAACTGCACATCGAATGGGATTAGACGAATCTAAGGTCTTAATGAACATTGAAAGATACGGAAACACAACCTCTGCTACTTTACCCCTATTATTATGTGATTACGAAAGCCAATTAAAGAAAGGTGATAACATCATTTTTGCTACATTTGGTGGAGGTTTCACTTGGGGATCGATATATTTAAAGTGGGCTTACAATAGTTAATTAATTTAGAAAAAACAACTAACCAATACATTAGTATGGACATTAAAGAAATTCAAAACCTAATCAAATTCGTAGCGAAATCAGGAGCTACAGAAGTAAAATTAGAAATGGATGATTTTAAAATCACCATCAAAACGACAGAAACAGGAAGCACTGAAACAACGTATATCCAACAAGTTCCAGTAGCTCAATCTATGCCACAAGCGCCTGTAGCGACTACAGCTGCCGCACCTGTTGCAAGCGAAGCTCCAGCAGCTGCCGCTCCAGCAGGAGATGATGCAAAATACATCACTGTAAAATCTCCAATCATTGGAACATTCTACAGAAAGCCAGCACCAGACAAAGCTCCTTTCGCAGAAGTAGGAACAGTAATCAAACCTGGAGATGTAGTTTGTGTTATTGAGGCAATGAAGTTATTTAACGAAATTGAATCTGAAGTATCAGGTAAAATCGTAAAAATTCTAGTTGACGATTCGTCACCTGTTGAGTTTGACCAACCTTTATTCTTAGTTGACCCATCTTAAGAAATTAGACAACCCTTCTCTGCTTGCAAGGAAGAAAAGTAAAATTAGAATTTAAAATTTCAGAAGATGTTTAAAAAAATATTAGTAGCTAATAGAGGTGAAATTGCTTTACGCATCATTAGAACGTGTAAAGAAATGGGGATTAAAACTGTGGCGGTTTATTCAACTGCAGATGCTGATAGTCTTCACGTACGCTTCGCTGATGAAGCTGTATGTATCGGACCAGCTCCCTCAAACCTATCGTATTTAAAAATTTCCAACATTATCGCTGCAGCTGAAATCACAAATGCTGATGCGATTCACCCTGGATATGGTTTCTTAGCTGAAAATGCAAAGTTTTCTAAAATCTGTCAAGAGCACGGTGTAAAATTTATCGGTGCATCTCCTGAGATGATCGAGAAAATGGGAGACAAAGCAACGGCAAAAGAAACGATGAAATTAGCTGGAGTACCTACGGTTCCAGGATCTGACGGATTGTTAGAATCACTAGAACACGCTAAGAAAACAGCAAAAGAAATCGGATACCCTGTCATGATGAAAGCAACTGCTGGTGGTGGTGGTAAAGGGATGCGAGAAATCTTCAAAGAAGAAGAAATCGAAAAAGCTTGGGAAAGTGCACGTCAAGAGGCAGCTGCTGCCTTCGGAAATGATGGGATGTACATGGAAAAACTAATCGTTGACCCTCGTCACATCGAAATCCAAGTTGTTGGAGATTCTTACGGAAAGGCATGTCACTTGTCAGAAAGAGACTGTTCTATCCAAAGACGTCACCAAAAACTTACAGAAGAAACACCTTCTCCATTCATGACCGATGAATTGAGAGACAAGATGGGATTAGCCGCTGTAAAAGCAGCTGAATTCATCAAATACGAAGGAGCAGGAACGATTGAATTCTTAGTAGACAGAGATCGCAACTTCTACTTCATGGAAATGAATACGCGTATCCAAGTAGAACACCCAATCACAGAACAAGTAATTGATTACGATTTAATTCGCGAACAAATCTTAGTAGCTGCAGGTGTGCCTATTTCTGGTAAAAACTATACGCCTAAATTACACTCTATCGAATGTCGTATCAACGCTGAAGATCCATTTAACGACTTCAGACCTTCACCAGGAAGAATTACAACGTTGCATGCACCAGGAGGACATGGGGTACGTTTAGACACTCACGTGTATTCTGGATACTCTATCCCACCAAACTACGATTCTATGATCGCGAAGTTGATTACAACGGCTCAAACAAGAGAAGAAGCAATCAACAAGATGAAACGCGCTTTAGATGAGTTTGTTATCGAAGGAATTAAAACAACGATTCCTTTCCACAGACAATTGATGGACGATCCTAATTATAAAGCAGGTAATTATACGACTGCTTTCATGGAATCATTCCACATGAAACCATTAGAAGAAGAATAGTAATTCATCTATAATATAAAAGGCCACCTGCTAGCAGGTGGCCTTTTTTTATTAACAATCAAAATAAACTTAATCAATTAATAAACAATTCACATATAATTAAGTTAATCAAAAGTTAAATACAATGCAGGCACTCTAATAATCAGTAACTTAACTAAAGTTTAACTATAAAAATTTGTTAATTATAAAGAATTTAGCACTTATATTACTCGTTCTTTGTGCGTCCTTCTCAACTAAAGGATGGGCACAAACGCAAAGTTATAGTATGGATGGCTATCCAACCACAACATCAACTTATAGCAAAGACGGAAATGGAAAAATGGTTGTAATATCAACGGTCGCATATGATGGGACACGTAATGTTGATTGTTTTAATTTAACTTGCACTTGTGATCTACCCTTAAGCAAGTCAAAAGAATCTTTTGATATGTTCTTAGAACAAGAAGCAACTTTATCCTACTACAAAGAAGGTACAAAAATTATCGAATCCGGTCTACTTAAAAGATTCAAAGGAGACTTCTTTAATCACACCTCCTCTTTTGTCATTGAAATGATAAAAAGATAAAACGTTCGTTACGTTAGAAAAGACCTCTTCAAAAATAAGAGAGGTCTTTTTATCAAGTATAGAATCTTTTAACTTCAAAATACCATGAAAAAGTTATTATTATACACTATAGCATTTTTAAGTTTTTCTTCTACCCTAGCTCAGGATTATCAAGCGATCGATCTTTATTTAAAAGAAAAAATAGATATACAAACTCATACAGAAAAAGGAGAATTCGAGAGTCTTAATATTCTACTAACCACCAATGATTGCGATAATTGTATACCAATGCTTTACAATTATATCAAAAATGTAAAGGAAGAAAAACCATATACAGTAAATATTATAACTGACAACAAAGCCTATGCAAAAAAAACATTAGGTAATGCAGTCAATTTCAGATACAACCTATATTATGACAAAGAAGTTTTTTCGAAGTTTCTAAAAGGTCGTTCAGGTATCTATTACATAGACACCAATTCAACAATTTATGATAATGACAAAGACATCAGAGTAAAACTCAAAAATGCAGAAGATAGACAAGAATTTTTCATGAGTCTTGACAACAATCAAAAGGTTCAAATATTAGCTCAAGATTCATTAATGAGTAATCCTCCATTTATAACTTCTACCGTCTTACCCAACAATCAACTTCTTATTTTTGACAACAAAATGGACGTTGCTCTTGTTTTAAATATTATAAACAATACAGATTCCCTAGTAGTAACTAAAACTAGTTATTTCACTCCAACTATAAAAAACAGTATAAAACTTTTTAACCTTCCGGGTTTAGGAGATAACGGATTATCATTTGAAGAAAGTCAAAATACTTCACAATACTTTCTAAAAAACATGATAAAGCTATATTCCATTACCTATTCGAATCAACAATACTACGCAACATTTAGTGTTACAAGAGCTTATAAGAAGGGCAACAACATACGTTTCTTCTCTACTTACTTCGTAGCAACTACAAAAGCAACAATAATAAATCCTGAAACGATGCTTGATGTCTCTACCTATGATTCTTATTACCAAATTGATGATTTACCTTATGAAGGAAAGAATTATAGAATTATTACAGACACTAGAACCAAACCACAAATTGTCACAGATAATGCACTCAAATGGCGTGTAAGAATACCAAATGACAACAAGCGAAAAGTCACTTATTCTGGTTTAGCTACACTTGAGTTAAAAAACCAAATGGTTAACATGACAGGAATTGATACAAAATTTGAAGAATTCATCGATCTAAATGCAATAATCAAATGGAAGAATAAAACCTACTATCTCTCCAGACATATCACAGATGAAGAAAACAATCAAGGTTACTTATTCCTACAAGAGTTCAACAGTAGGTATATAAATGAATACGCTCAGAAAGTAGAAACATTATAAAAACACCTGTTTTTTAGCAAAAATCAGCTCTTAAAATTAGAAAAAGTACAAACCAAAATATTTTTTAGTAAAAAATTCAAATTCAATCCGTTTAGACACTAAAAAAACTATATATTTGGAGTTCTAATATTTTTATTTTTTTAAAATGCACACAGGCGTAATTAAATTCTTCAACGAAGACAAAGGATTCGGTTTCATTACTAATGAAGCTACAAAACAAGACATCTTTGTTCACATCACAGGTTTAAAAACAAAGAATGTAGAACAAGGTAACCGCGTTTCTTACGAAGAGGAACAAGGTAAAAAGGGGCTTATCGCCACTAATGTACAAGTGATAGAAGATTAAGAAAATATATATAATTTTCCGTTACAGTAAAGCTATCTAACTCTCGTTAGGTAGCTTTTTTTATTCTATAATACACTATTTATAATTAATCTAAATACATATTGAGCTATATTAAACATTTAGCACAAGACCAAGAGTTCCAAAGCTTTGTAAAGACGATCTAGGACTCTATATTTGTATGTTGTATCTAATATAAAACTTGTACTTATGCAATCAAGTCAACTCGATTTTATACCAATTTTAATGCAAATCGCACTAGCTGCGGGATTTGTGTCCATGACGATATGGGTTTCAGGCAAACTAGGACCTAGAAAAAAATCAAAAATCAAAGATAGTACGTGGGAATGTGGGATTGAATCGCTAGGAAACGCGCGTATTCCTTTTAACGTAAAGTATTTCTTAGTTGCTATTCTCTTTGTTTTATTTGATGTTGAAGTAGTATTCCTTTACCCTTGGGCGATGAACTTTCACGAATTGGGTTGGGATGGATTTGCTAAAATGGGAATTTTCTTATTCCTGTTATTAGTTGGACTATTATATGAATTTAAAAAGAAAGGTCTCGAATGGGATTAAAATACTAGGAAGATGAGCGATAAAAAATATAAAACAGTAGAGGCTCCTGAAGGTTATGTGGGAGAAGGATTTTTTGCTACAAAATTGAGTGAAGTTGTTGGTTTGGCTCGTTCAAACTCTATGTGGCCCTTGCCTTTCGCAACGTCTTGTTGTGGAATTGAGTTTATGGCTACCATGGCAGCAACGTATGATATTGCGCGTTTTGGATCGGAACGTATGAGTTTCTCTCCTAGACAAGCGGATATGTTGATGGTGATGGGTACAATTTCGAAAAAAATGGCACCAATTTTACGCCAAGTATACGAACAAATGGCTGAGCCTAAATGGGTAATCGCCGTTGGTGCTTGTGCTTCTTCAGGGGGTATTTTTGACACTTATTCTGTTTTACAAGGAATAGACAAAGTTATTCCAGTAGACGTTTATGTTCCTGGATGCCCGCCTAGACCAGAACAGATTCTTGATGGCGTGATGAGATTGCATGAGATCGTTAAAGCAGAGTCAGTTTATAGACGTGGTACAAAAGAATACGACGAGTTATTAAAATCGTATAACATAGAAAGTAAATAGTTATGGCATTAGATAATCAAACCATTCAAAAGGCTTTAATCGACCAATTCGGTTTGTCGGTTAAAGAATTTCACGAACAACACGAGATGCTCGTTTTTGAAGTCGCGCCTGATGCTCTTCACGCCGTTGTTCAATTTTTGAAAGAAAATGATGCAATGAACTTCAACTTTCTAACAGATGTTTGCGGGGTTCACTACCCTGATGCTGAAGAAGAGCGCCAATTTGCTGCGGTTTACCATATGCACAATTGGATGGATAACGTCAGAATTCGCTTCAAAGCGTATCTAAACGGTAAAAATCCAGTGGTTGATTCCGTTGTAGACCTATTCAAATCTGCCAACTGGCAAGAAAGAGAAACCTATGACTTCTACGGAATTAAGTTCAAGAATCATCCTCAATTGAAACGTATTTTGAATATGGATGAAATGGAATCTTTCCCTTTGCGCAAAGAATTCCCAATGGAAGACGAAGGAAGAACAGATAAAGATGATCGCTTCTTTGGTAGAACGATTCACAATTGTTAATAACGGAGTAAGATTCAATAATTATGTCAGATTTATTATTACCACCGGAACAGCGATACGCGAAGCTAATTGAGGAAAAGTTTAACGAAGATGGTACAGAGTTACAAATCTTAAACTTAGGACCTACACACCCTGCTACGCATGGTATCTTTCAAAATATTATCTTATTAGATGGTGAGAAGGTTTTAGATGGAGAGGGAACTGTGGGTTATATCCACCGTGCTTTTGAAAAAATTGCCGAAAACCGTCCTTTCTACCAAATTAACGTATTAACGGATCGCTTGAACTATTGTTCTTCACCGATCAACAATACCGCTTGGTGGATGACTGTTGAAAAAGCGTTGGGTATTGATATTCCAAAGCGCGTACAATATATGCGCGTGATCATCATGGAATTAGCGCGTATTGCAGACCACATCATCTGTAGTTCTGTAATGGGTGTAGATACAGGTGCTTTAACAGGATTCTTATACGTATTTCAATACAGAGAAAAAATATACGAAATCTACGAAGAAATCTCAGGTGCACGTTTAACAACGAACATGGGACGTATTGGTGGTTTCGAAAGAGAATGGAGTCCAACGGTATTCAAAAAAATCGATGAGTTTTTAGCTGAATTTCCCGCTATTTGGAGCGAATTTGAAGGTTTATTAACTAGAAATAGAATCTTCATGGATCGTACAATAGGTGTAGGTGGAATCTCCGCTGAAGAGGCTATCAACTACGGGTTCACAGGACCAAACTTACGTGCAGCTGGAGTCGATTACGACGTTCGTGTAGCTTCCCCTTATTGTTCTTACGAAGACTTCGACTTCGAAATTCCCGTGGGAACTTCTGGTGATTGTTATGACCGCTTCTGCGTGCGTAATGCCGAAGTTTGGGAGAGTTTAAAAATTATTCGTCAAGCGTTAGATAAAATGCCAGAAGGTCCTTATCACGCGGATGTTCCTGAATATTATCTTCCTCCAAAAGAAGATGTTTACACGAATATGGAGGCTTTAATTTATCACTTCAAAATTGTGATGGGTGAAGTTCCTGTTCCTGTAACTGAATTATACCACTGTGTAGAAGGTGGTAATGGTGAGCTAGGTTTTTACTTGATTACAGATGGAAGTAGAACGCCTTATAGATTGCATTTCAGAAGACCTTGTTTTATCATTTACCAAGCGTATAATGACATTGTAAGAGGAGGTATGTTATCAGATGCGATTATTACTTTATCAAGTTTAAACATCATTGCAGGAGAATTAGACGCTTAAATCATGGAAACGAAGAAATACAAACAAAATATAAATATCACACCGGAACTTCAACAACGCATTGACGAATTGTTGAGCCACTACCCTGCTGACAAAAAGAAATCAGCGCTTTTACCTGTTTTACACGCGGCACAAGATGCACATGACAACTGGTTAAGTGTGGAACTAATGGATAAGGTAGCGGAAATCTTGGGTATTACATCAATCGAAGTATACGAGGTTGTAACGTTTTACACCATGTACAACCAAAAACCAATGGGTACGTATATGTTCGAATTCTGCTTAACGTCATGTTGTGGCATTCGCGGAGCAGATGATATGATGGAATATGCTTGTGAAAAATTAGGTATTAAACCAGGAGAAACAACACCTGATGGTCAGTTTTCAGTGGTTGGTGTTCAATGCTTAGGTGCTTGTGGATACGCGCCTATGATGCAATTAGGTGATTTCTACAAAGAGCACTTAACGCGTGAAAAAATCGACCAAATCATTGAGGATTGTAAAGCAGGAAAAGTAATTCTTCACGACAAATAGTAATATGGCGACAAAAATATTATTAGACAAAATCAATATCCCTGGGATAAAATCATACGAAGTTTACCGCCAAAATGGTGGGTATGCATCGGTGGAGAAAGCATTGAAAACAATGGCGCCAGATGATATTACAGAACAGGTAAAAGCATCGGGACTAAGAGGTCGTGGAGGTGCAGGTTTCCCTGTGGGTTTAAAATGGAGTTTCATCGACAAAAAATCGGGTAAACCAAGACATTTAGTGTGTAATGCCGATGAGTCCGAACCGGGAACATTCAAAGATCGATACTTAATGGAATATATCCCTCACCTATTGATTGAGGGGATGATTACGGCTAGTTATGCTTTAGGAGCAAACCTGTCGTACATCTATATTCGCGGTGAATATATGTGGGTATTCAAAACCCTAGAAAGAGCCATCAAAGAAGCCTATGCTGCAGGATGGTTAGGAAAGAATATCTTAGGTACGGATTACTCCTTAGACTTACACGTACACTGTGGTGCAGGAGCGTATATCTGTGGGGAGGAAACGGCTTTAATTGAATCATTAGAAGGAAAAAGAGGAAATCCTCGTATCAAACCACCTTTCCCAGCGGTAAGTGGTTTATGGGGAAATCCAACGGTTGTAAACAACGTAGAATCTATAGCTAATATTCCGTGGATTGTAAATAATTCAGGGGATGATTATGCTAAAATTGGTTTAGGTCGATCAACGGGAACCAAGTTAATTTCTGCTTCTGGACATATTAGAAAACCAGGGGTTTACGAAATTGAAATGGGGATTACCGTAGAGGAATTTATCAATTCGGATGAATACTGCGGTGGAATGATGGATGATCGTCCGATTAAGGCTTTAATTCCTGGTGGATCTTCTGTGCCCATCTTACCTGCACACTTAATTTACAAAACAGCCAATGGAGAAGATCGTTTAATGACGTATGAATCCCTATCTGATGGTGGTTTTGAATCGGGATCAATGTTGGGTTCTGGTGGATTCATCGTATACAACGATACCGCTTGTATCGTGAGAAATACGTGGAACTTCGCTCGTTTCTATGCGCACGAAAGTTGCGGACAGTGTTCACCTTGTCGCGAAGGAACGGGATGGATGGAAAAAGTATTACACCGCATTGAGACAGGTCAGGGAACCATGGATGATATCGATCTATTGTGGAACATCCAAAGCAATATTGAAGGTAATACAATTTGTCCTTTAGGAGATGCAGCTGCTTGGCCGGTTGCTGCTGCTATTAGACATTTTAGAGACGAGTTTGAATATCACGTTTTATTCCCAGAAAAAGTAAAAGACAGAAATCACTATGTCAACGAGCCTTTTTCGAGCGTAAAACACCTGATTAATAAATAATTCACGCTAATTTTTTAGCTAAAAAGCACAATTTATGAAAGTTACTATAGACGGACATGAAATAGAAGTAGAACCAGGAACATCCATTCTACAAGCAGCAAGAATGATTGGTGGGGAATCAGTTCCACCAGCAATGTGCTATTACTCAAAACTAGAGGGTACTGGAGGAAAATGTAGAGCTTGTTTAGTAGAGGTTTCTAAAGGTAGCGAAGCAGATCCACGTCCGATGCCTAAGCTAATGGCTTCTTGTAAAACAGGAGTTATGGATGGTATGGAAGTAAAGAGCATCACGTCGCCAAGAGTTCTAGAAGCGAGAAAATCAGTAACGGAATTTCTTCTTATTAATCACCCTTTAGATTGTCCTGTATGTGATCAGGCTGGGGAATGTGATTTGCAAAACTTAGCATTCCAACACGGAAAAGAACAAAAGAGATACCGAGAGGAAAAGAGAACTTTCGAACCTGAAAATATAGGAAATAACATCCAATTACACATGAATCGCTGTATTCTGTGCTACCGTTGTGTAAAAACAGCAGAGCAATTAACAGACGAGCGCGTACATGGGGTATGTGGTCGTGGTGAACATGCGCAGATTTCGACCTATATCTCCGCAGCCATCGAAAATGAATTCTCTGGAAATATGATCGACGTATGTCCTGTGGGAGCCTTAACCGATAAAACGTTCCGTTTTAAATCGCGTGTTTGGTTTAATAAACCATACAATGCACATCGCAACTGCCCTACTTGTTCGGGTAAAGTAACCCTTTGGATGTTTGGAGAAGAAATTCAACGTGTAACAGCACGAAAAGACGAATTCCACGAAGTGGAAGAGTTTATCTGTAACACTTGTCGTTTTGACCACAAAGAAACAAGTGATTGGGTAATTGAAGGACCGCGTAAATTCGAAAAATTCTCTGTGATCAACCAAAACAACTATACGAAGAAGTTAGATCATGTGGTGATCAAAACAGAAAAACATATTTTAGAAGGACGTGAACAAGATCGCAAAAAGATCAGTATGAAAGCGATTCCTTTGACAAAGGACGAATCTAAAGAATAAAACGGTAAAGAATGGATACAGCAATTATTATTGATAAAGCAGTTATTATTGTGGTTGTATTTGCAATCACCATGCTTATGGCGATGTATGCAACGTTAGCAGAACGAAAAATTGCAGCGTGGATACAAGATCGTTTAGGTCCAAACCGTGCAGGTAAAGGGGGGATGTTACAACCTTTAGCCGATGGTTTAAAACTATTCGCTAAAGAAGAGTACGAACCAACAACTCCTAACCGATTTTTATTCAAATTTGGTCCTTTCTTGGCAATGACATTGGCTTTAATGACCAGTGCCGTATTACCTTGGGGGGATAAATTTGTGCTCTTTGGCAGAGAAATTATCTTACAAGCTGCGGATATTAACGTCGGGTTATTGTATATCCTAGCGGTATTATCTGTGGGTGTATATGGTATTATGATTGGAGCTTGGGCTTCTAATAACAAGTACTCCTTAATGAGTGGTATTCGCGCGGCATCACAAATGATCTCGTACGAAATTGCCATGGGTCTTTCTCTTATTTCTTTGTTGTTATTAACACAAAGTATGAGTATGAGAGAGATTGCCTTACAGCAAACAGGAATGAACTGGAACGTATTTTATCAACCAATTGGGTTTTTAATCTTCTTAATCTGTTCGTTCGCTGAAACCAATCGTGCACCTTTCGACTTAGCAGAATGTGAGCAAGAGTTAATCGGTGGATTCCACACGGAATATTCTTCGATGAAAATGGGATTCTATTTATTCGCGGAATACTCTAACTTATTCATCTCTTCTGCGATCATTTCTGTGCTATACTTCGGCGCATTTAACTATCCAGGTATGGCTTGGGCAGTAGAAAATTGGGGCGTTAATATTGCTAACGTATTGGGTATTTTCGCCTTATTCATCAAGATATTTTTCTTCATCTTTGTTTATATGTGGGTGCGTTGGACCTTACCGCGTTTCCGTTATGACCAATTGATGAACTTAGGATGGAAAACCTTAATACCATTGGCATTATTGAACTTAATCGTTACAGCAGTTGTAATCTTACTATTAAACTAATTAAACATGTCATCAACTAATACATATTCTTTATCAGGAAGAAAGAAGATGGTTTCGAACAAGAAACTAACTTGGAGTGAGCGCATCTATTTGGTTGCGATTTTCAAAGGAATGATGGTTACCTTAAAACACATGTTTAAGAAAAAGGTGACAATCTCTTATCCAGAACAAACACGTCCATTCAGTCCTGTTTACCGCGGTAGACATACCCTAATGCGCGACGATGAAGGAAGAGAGCGCTGTACCGCTTGTGGTTTATGTGCTTTATCCTGTCCGGCAGAAGCGATCACAATGAAAGCAGCGGAACGCAAACCGGAAGAAAAACACTTATACCGCGAGGAAAAGTATGCTGAAATCTACGAAATCAATATGCTGCGTTGTATCTTCTGTGGTTTATGTGAAGAATCTTGCCCTAAACAAGCCATTTACTTAACAAAATCAGGAGAGATTACCAAAGCAGATATCACTCGTGAAAACTTTATCTACGGAAAAGATAAATTGGTTATGCCTTTAGAGGCAGCTATTGCTAATACGAACAAACAGAATCAAGCGTAATTATGATAGAAATTTTATTTTACATCCTTTCGACAATCACACTCGGAAGTGCAGCGTTAACGTTGTTGAGTAAAAACCCTATCCACAGCGCTTTGTGGTTGGTTGTTAGTTTCTTCTCAATAGCAGGTCATTACATCCTATTAAACTCCCAGTTTTTAGGTATGATCCATATTATGGTTTACTCCGGGGCAATTATGATTTTAATGCTATTTACAATCATGTTAATGAATTTAAATATCAGCCACGAAGTATCAAAACCTTTAGTCTCTAAAGTTGTTGCAACAATTGCCTTCTGTTTAGTGGGCTTATTATTGTTATCGATCACTTTAAGAGGAAATCAAGCCTATGAGCTTCAATATGCTAACCACGGTCAAGACTTTCAGTCCGTTCACGTGTTAGGAAAAGTATTATTGAATGAATATGTAGTTCCTTTCGAAATGATCGCTGTCTTGTTATTACTTGCGATGATTGGAGCGGTATTGATTTCTAAAAAAGATAAATCTGAAAAAGTAGCCTAAGTATGGAAAATGTAATTGAAATCATCGGTATTGATAAATACATCTACTTATCAATTTTATTATTCTGCATCGGAGTATTCGGAATATTATACAGAAGAAACGCAATCGTTATGTTCATGTGTATTGAGATTATGTTGAACTCAGCGAATATGTTGATGGTCGCTTTTTCAACCTATCACCAAGATGCACAAGGACAAGTTTTTGTTTTCTTTACTATGGCTGTTGCTGCAGCAGAAGTTGCTGTTGGATTAGCGATTTTAGTATCGATATACAGAAATATTGGCGCAATTGATATTGACAAATTAAAGAACTTAAAAGGATAATTCCTTATGGATACAAACGTAATTTTACTTTTATTATTAGTCCCTTTACTAGGGTCTTTGGTTAATGTTTTCTTCGGGAAAAAATTAGGTAATGGTTCTGGAATTATCGCAACGGTAGCCGTTTTAATTTCTTTTATCCTCTCATTACTTGCTTTTATTCAAGTAAACAATTCCAAACAACCCATTGAAATTGAACTATTCGAATGGATGGCTTTAGCTAACTTCAACGTTACTTTTGGCTTCTTACTCGATCAACTTTCGCTGTTGTGGTTGTTATTCGTTACCGGAATCGGAACCTTGATTCACTGGTATTCGACGAACTACATGAAAAATGACGAGAACTACGCGAAGTTTTTCGCCTATTTAAATCTATTTATCTTCTTTATGATTGTGTTAGTTACGGGAAGTAACTTATTAATCACGTTCATCGGATGGGAAGGTGTTGGATTGTGTTCTTATTTACTAATCGGATTTTGGCATAAAAACCAATCGTATAACGACGCTGCTAAAAAAGCATTCATCATGAACCGCATCGGGGATTTGGGCTTTTTAGTTGGGGTCTTTATCTTGGCTTTCTTATTCCAATCGCTAGACTATATGACCATTAAAGAAGCGTTGATGAGTGGTACAAACCACCAAATCAATACGTGGATCGGATGGGCTGCTTTAGCGCTATTTATTGGAGCTGTAGGGAAAAGTGCTCAAATTCCATTGTACACGTGGTTACCTGATGCGATGGCGGGACCAACACCTGTTTCTGCGTTAATTCACGCGGCAACCATGGTAACTGCTGGTATCTTCTTAATCACAAGATTAAACTTTGTTTTTGACTTAGCGCCACATATCCAAAACATCATTGCTATTGTGGGTGCTTGTACATCGCTATTTGCAGCTACTATTGGATTAGTGCAAACGGACATCAAAAAGGTATTGGCTTACTCAACGGTATCTCAATTGGGATTAATGTTTATGGCTGTGGGATTTGGTGCATACGAAATCGCCGTTTTCCACGTAGTAACACACGCTTTCTTCAAAGCTTGTTTATTCTTAGGGTCTGGATCAGTTATCCATGCGATGGGCGGAGAACAAGATATGCGTAACATGGGGGGACTAAGGAAATTTATGCCTGCCACCTATGCGACCTTCCTTTTAGCAACGATTGCTATTTCAGGATTCCCTCCTTTCTCAGGATTCTTCTCCAAAGACGAAATCTTATTGACGGCTTTCAGTCATAACCCTGTACTCTACGTTATCGGATCTATTGCGTCTATCTTGACTGCGTTCTATATGTTCAGATTGTTATACCTTACTTTCTTCAAAAATTTCAGAGGAACACAAGAACAAAAAAATCACGTACACGAAAGCCCTGCAGCTATTACGGTTCCGTTATGGATCTTGGGTATTTTATCTGTTGTAGGTGGAGTTATTAGCTTACCTGGAAACAGTTGGTTAAATAGCTATCTAGAGCCCATCATCGTGAACAGTGCCAATGCACATCCACACGTTTTAGGTACGACGGAATACATCCTAATGGCTATTGCTGTTCTTGGTGCGTGTATTGGTTTGTTTATTGCCTATAGCAAATACATCAAAAAAGGAGAACTACCTCCTGCAGATGAACAAATGACAGGATTCCACAAAGTACTATACAACAAATACTACATTGACGAAATCTACACGAAAGTAATTGTAAAACCAATTTACACCCTTTCTGTATTCTTCAGAGATGTTGTCGAAGTTGTATTGTCTGAAACCATTTATGGTTTAGGAAAAATAGCAGACGGATTGTCTTTACAGGGAAAAAAGGCACAAAACGGAAATATCGGATTGTACTTATTCGCCTTTGTATTTGGAATCTGTTTGATGTTGTATTATTTATTCATTGCAAGATAATTTAGAGAGATGAACGTAACTATATTATTATTAACGTTATTAGTTGGAGCATTTGCTACGTTTTTAGCAAATAAAACACTTGCCCCTAAAATTGCTTTGCTATTCGGGTTAGTCGCATTTGTAGAAACAATTGCCCTCATTTGCCAACACAATTCAGGAGTAAATGCCGGTTTTACCACGCAATGGATCTTGAATCCCAACATTCACATTGCCCTAAAAGCAGATGGATTAGCTTTAGCCCTTGTTTTATTAACAACGATGTTAACACCGCTAATCATTTTATCTTCTTTTGGAAATCACATTGAAAAATCAAATCTATTCTACGGACTAGTGATGTTTATGTCATTTGCTATGACAGGAACATTCTTAGCTGCAGATGGATTCTTATACTATATTTTCTGGGAGTTATCTTTAATTCCAATCTACTTCATCGCTTTACTATGGGGGAATGATACCTTCGAAGCACGTAAAAAAGCAATTTTTAAATTCTTTATTTACACCTTCGCAGGATCGTTATTCATGTTGGTTGGGTTTATTTACTTATACCAAAAAGCAGGTAGCTTCTTATTAGCAGATTTATACAACGTAAGCTTAACAAGCCAAGAGCAATACTGGATTTTCTTAGCGTTCTTCTTAGCTTATGCGATTAAAATTCCCGTTTTCCCTTTCCATACTTGGCAGGCTTCTACTTACGAGAAAGCACCTACAGTTGGAACGATGCTTTTATCGGGGATTATGTTGAAGATGGGATTGTACTCCATTATCCGTTGGCAATTGCCTATCACGCCTTCAGCGGCGAAAGACTTGATGCCGACAATTTTAGTGTTGTGTATCATCGGCGTAGTATACGGATCAATCGTTGCTTTAAAACAGGTGAATATCAAGCGTTTCTTCGCTTATTCCTCTTTAGCTCACGTTGGTTTAATTGCTGCTGGTGCGTATACCCTAACCTTAGATGGTTTACTAGGTGCAGTATATCAAATGTTAGCGCATGGTTTCGTTATCGTAGGTTTATTCTACGTTGCTGAGATCTTATACAACAGATTTGAAACTAGAGCAATCAACGAAATGGGAGGAATTCGCCAACAAGCACCTCAATTCGCTTCGCTGTTCATGATCTTGCTTTTTGCTTCTATTGGTCTACCAGGAACATTTAGCTTTATCGGTGAGTTTAGTTTGCTTTTCGGTCTATCGCAAATCAATATATGGTATGCGATCATCGGAGGAACAAGTATTATTTTCGGTGCCTTCTATATGTTGCGCATGTTCCAAAGATCTATGCTAGGGGAAACGAATGCCAAAGTTTTTACAGACGTAACGTTAAACGAAAAAATTGTTTTAGGTGTATTAGTCATCACAGTGATTTTCCTTGGTGTTTACCCTAAACCAATTACCGATTTAATTACGCCAAGTTTGGTTGAAATCGTATCCTATATTAAATAACAATTGAGATTCAGCTTATTCTGAAACCATCATTCCAAAATATAAAAGATGAATACATTAATAGCAGTTGGAGTATTAGCGGTTATCGTTCTACTAGCAGAGATCATTAATTTGAGAAAATTAATCATCCCTGTAACAATTGTAGGACTCGTGGGAATTCTGGGTTACACGCTTTGCAATATTGACGTGGTGGAAGGTCACTACAACAATATGATTGTAACGACGAAATTTTCAAGCGCATTTTCTTCTTTATTTATTGCCCTAACCATCTTGTTAGTTGCCTTGAGTAAAGATTTTTATCAAACGCAATTTTCTAAAATATCAGACTATATTTCGTTGAAATTATTCTTACTCATGGGGGCTATTTCCATGGTAAGCTTCGGCAATATGGCGATGTTTTTCGTGGGATTAGAAATTCTTTCTATTACCTTATACATTCTTTGTGGATCAGATCGTACCAATATCAAGAGTAACGAATCAGCCATGAAATATTTCTTGTTGGGATCTTTCGCTTCTGGTGTCGTTCTATTCGGAATTGCCTTGATCTATGGTGCTACAGGCTCTTTTGACTTGGCACAAATTACACAGTTAACAACAAGTAACCCTATGCCTGTTTGGTATGCTTTAGGGGTAACGATGGTGATTATCGGTATGTTGTTCAAAATAGCAGCTGTACCTTTCCACTTCTGGGCACCAGATGTGTACCAAGGAGCACCAAACTTGACAACGGCTATGATGAGTACATTGGTAAAAGTAACGGCTGTTGCTACGTTGTACAAGGTATCGATCAACTTGTTACACCAAATGCCATCACAGTATACAACGGCTATTGTTGTGATTGCAATCTTAACCATGACGGTAGGTAATATCATGGCGTTGCGTCAGGATAATATGAAACGCCTATTAGCTTACTCAGGTATTTCACATGCCGGATTTATGATGATGGCACTAACAGCTTTAGGTAGCGCAACTCCAAATCTTTTCTATTACGCAACATCGTACGCTTTTGCAGGTATCGCTGCTTTTACGGTACTAACAATTGTAACCAAAGGAAAAGACAACGAACATATCAATAACTTTAAAGGATTAGGTAAATCTAACCCCCTTTTAGCGATTATCTTATCGGTTGCCTTATTATCTATGGGAGGGATTCCAATCTTCGCTGGTTTCTTCGGAAAATTCTTCTTGTTTACAGAAGCAGTGAAAAACGGATTTATCACTTTAGTGATCTTCGGGGTAATCAACTCGTTTATCAGTATCTACTACTACTTAAAAGTAATCATTTTGATGTTTGCTAAGCAAGAGGAAGAAACAGAAACAACACCAATCCAAGTACCCCTATCCTACACTATCGTAGGTTTACTCGCAGTAGCTGCAGTAGTGGTATTCGGATTATGTCCTTCACTTGTTTTAGGACTTTTCAACTAAGAACAAATAAATAACAATTCAATAAATTACTCAAAGGCTAAGGATGCGACAACATCACTTAGCCTTTTTTTTGGTTATGAGTGATCGGTTATGAGGTATGGGGTAATCCCTAAATATGGTTGACCGTTGTTTGTATCAACTGTACAACAAACAACTTACATCTCACCCTTTCACTACCTTCGTATCTTTTTAAACTATTCAAACCATTATTAAAAATTCAAATAACCAACTAAAACACAAGGAATTACAAATCAAAAAACAGCTTAAAGACATTACCTTTAGTATTCCTAAATATTAACTCTATGACATTTGAACAAGATTCTACCCATGTGGTAGGGTGACGGAATTGGAAACAACCGTAACGCTGTTAATAGCGTAGGACACCTACTCCATATGGGTTTTAATATTCCTATTTATTAACAGTATGAGCACAAAACCTCAACCCTGCATGCTATCCAAAAACGATAGCCACAACTTAGCACTACTGCAAGAGTTGTATGACCTCAACCCCAATTTTGCCTCTTATGCGCAAAGCATCAACGCACTCTTTTACTACTACGTTCAACATTGTACAGAACATGCAGATGAATTCTTTTTGGATTCCTCCGAAGTACATCAGGTATTAGAAATTGTCCATACGCTACAAAAACTAAAGAAACCTAAAAACTAATTTTCCCATGACACATCACCTTACAACGTAAAAAGCAGCAATAAACCCAAGTCTATTGCTGCTTTTTTATCTTTTTTAAAATGAGGATGTCCTCAAGCTATATCTTCTTTATGAACATCCACAGTTTCCGCTCCCACAAGATCCACCGCCTTTATTCTTAAACACTAAGATCCTAATTGGTATTGGGTTTGCAAACATTCACTCTCAACTTGCCCTTGAAGTTTCTTCAAAGTCTATTGTCTTATCTTTTAGGGAATTCTTTGACTTACCAAAAGTATAGGTAGCAGAAAAAGTGATATTTCTACTATCATAATAATTATCAAACTGTTGCTGATTTGCACTGAATTTTTTTTCGCCTTTAGCTCTAAGCTGTTGAAATAGATCATTAACCGCGATATTTAGAGCAAGTTTTTTTTCAAAAAACAGAAATTTCATTCCTATATCAAATGAAGCCATATTACGAAGTGAACTATTTCCTTTTTTTGAAGGAAGTCTATGCCAATAATTGACAAATAGAAACCTTTGTTCTGGTTTAAGAATTATTGTATTATTGAGATAGTAGCTCGAAGCAATACCTTTTTCCCCAATAATAGTATTCATCTTCGAATTAGCACGGACATAGGCTAAATTAAAAGAAACATTATGTTCCAAAAAATACACCCATGATTTGGTATACATCGCATTGAAACCAATACTTTCTTGATTGTAATAATTAAAATAGGTTGAAACTTCTACACTGTTTTCAAAATTTGATATTTGACCAAACTCGTTAACGACCTGCTGATAATAAAGGTCAAATGATAAAAAATCATGCATCAAATATCCTAACTCAAAATTGTTATTATAAGACGGTAATAGTAGCGGATTTCCAGTTGAATATGAAGTCGGTGTACTGTACCATCTAAATGGATCTACTTCTCTAAAACTAGGCCTATTAATACGCTTAGCATAGGACATATACAGAACATCTGACTCACTCGCATTATACTTTAAATAAATGGAAGGAAAAAAATTATAATAGTTGGATTTATTTGTTTTATCCGCAGATCTTGAAACACCTTGATTAATTGTATATTCATACCGCAATCCTAACTTGAGTTCCCAAGATTTAATAAACGTCTTAGTGAAATCTAAATAAGCGGCATAAATATTTTCGTCATAAGAAAACACAGCTGATTTAGATGAATCTATAAGATATCCTTGATCCGTCAAATTAAAATATCCAACAGTTGAATTATTGCGCATCACTGCGTATTTCACACCAAATGAACACAAACTCCAATTAGTATTCAAAACAAAATCGGCAGTAGCTGAAAGAATCTGGTAATCAATATCAGAATTAGTCTTGATGATATCGTTATTTAACGATTTATAAGAATCACCCGTAGTAAGATTAATGGTTGATTTCGAATTACTTTCAAAATAATTAAATCCGAAATCAACTAAATCATCGCGGTCAGATAGTTTACTTTGTGAATATAGATTTAATGTATGTGTAGGATTAGTATTCCTGTGATGAGCCAAAGTAGTTAGGTCCTTTAATGGTACAATACCTTCATAAAAGACAGAATGATTAAAAACATCTTTCGTATTAATAGCTTTTCCATAATTATATATAACTCCAATCTTCGTACTAGTAGATAATGCATATCTCAAGCTAAAATCTACACCAATCCCCTTGTAATAATCTCTGCGTCTATCATCAGACCACAAAGATTGCTGAGCCATAATAGCATAACGTTCTTGTGCTTTAATAGATGTATAATACTGTCTTATTGAAAACGAAGAACCAATTTTTTTTCCTTGATAATTAAGCGTTAAACCATTCGAAAAACTAGGATAGGTTGCTTGTTGAAGCGAGCTAGTTATATTACCACTAAATCCTTTCTCAGCATTCTTTTTCAATACAATATTGATTAACCCACTATTACCTTGCGCATCATACTTAGAAGTAGGAGAAGTAATTAGCTCTATACGTTCTATATTCTCAGTGCGAATCATTTTCAAATATGCATTGAGTTCCGTTCCAGTTAAATAGAGGATTGCATCGTCAACCAAGATTCCAACCTTGTTCTTTCCAACAATAGAAACATTTCCCTGCCCATCGACTGAAACTAAAGGAGTGATTGCTAATAATTCTAAGGCACTAGATCCACTTGAATAAATAGATTGAGAAACATTAAAAACAATTCGATCTGTTTTTCTTTCTAGAACTTTTTTCTTTACTATTATTGCTATTTCATCAAGGTTAGTCGATTCGTTTACAGTCAATTCCCCCAAATCAAGATTTTGATTTAACTCAATGTCTCTACTAACTGGAGGAGAATTAAACCACAAAACCTTTAATGTGTAACTCCCTTTTTCTTGATTCAGTGAAAACTCTCCCAAGCTATCTGTATAAGTTTGTCCTACAGAAATGCTATCCTTTGACAATAAATATACCGTAACATATGACAGGGGAAAACCATTCATATTGTGAACTTTTCCCTTTAAAGAAAACACTTGTCCCAGTAGATCATGAGAGAAAAGAATGAGCAATAAGAAATATAAAATATTTTTTATCATCTATAACGGCATTAAAACTATTAATAATACCCAAAATTACAAATAACATTAAATTATACACAAAATTTTACTAAATGAAAACAAATATTCTCAATCAATCTCTAACGAAATTCAAATAAATCATATTGCGAATTTTATCTGAACATTTGATTTGAACGTCTTGATATGAAAAATGAATTCTACACAAACAAAATGAATTTTATAATACAGTTTCTTTTTAATATAGATTCCAGAGATTCGAATAAGTTCAACAAAACATATCTAAAACAACAATTTCACTCAAAAACCAAATAACCACTTAAAAAACAAACAGTTACAATTTTAAAAAAATAAAATTTATTCTACTTTTAGTACTCCTGAATTTCAAGTTTTACACCACAAAAAAAGATTTTACCTGTAATTGTATGGTGGCGATATTGGAAACAATAGCGACGCTACTTGAAGCGTAGGACACTTAAACTTTACAGGCTTTTATTCCCTAATTCAAGTAGTATGAGCACAAAACCTCAACCCTGCATGCTATCAAAAAACGATAGCCACAACTTAGTCCTATTGCAAGAGTTGTATGACCTCAACCCCAATTTTGCCTCTTATTGCAAAGTATCAATGCCTTCTTTAACTACTATGTTCAACATTGTACAGAAAATGCAGATGAATTCTTTCTGAATGCATCTGATGTTCATCAAGTTCTGGAAATCGTTCACACGCTACAAAAACTAAAGAAACTTAAAAACTAATTTTCTCTTATGATGCATCTTTTTCTAACGTAAAAGCAGTAACAAACCTAGGTTTGCTACTGCTTTTTTATTTTTTTGAAATATATGGAATCGAATTCGATTTTATAACCACGTTGTACGGAACAAAATTGGCCTTCTCAAGCGCCTCTACTACATTAGGTTCAACATTAGAAGATATCCAAGTATCATCCATAATATACGACATAAAAAACGAGTACTTGTTTTTATTATTCGTATCCACAACATATTCTTTTGAATCCGAATAGTTGGAATTTCCCCCTTTTTTTAAAACAAAAAGATAAGAAAAAAACATACTTCTTCCTTTTTCCAATAAGATGAGTGAATTAGGTGAATCTATTTTAGACATTACATTTAATGCTTCATCATCACAACTAGTTCTATTAGTTATAACAACTGTATATTTTTCACCAATCGTCTCTTCTTGAAAATGTTCACCCATCCTTCTTCCTTTAAAAAAAGCATGATAGGATAAGAAGTTCTTTTCTTGATTCTCAACAATTGTATCTAATGCAAGCCAAATATTTTGATTTGAATGGTTCACTAATTTCACTTGTAATAGCGTGCTATCGCGAACTTCTATTTGTTGAATTTCAAAATACACATCAGCCTTTTTACTCTGGGCCATCCCGAGTGCAAAAACAAATAAAAAAAATAGGGTTAGAATCTTCTGCATCAGTTTCTATTTAATGTCTAAACTACACCTATTACTTAAAAAAAAGAAATCAAACCTTAAAATCTTGTTCAAAATTCAAATAACCCACTAAAAAACAACAACTTACACACTCATAAGTAGGCTAAAAAAGTTACCTTTAGTATTCCTAAATATTAACTCTATGACATTTGAACAAGATTCTACCCATGTGGTAGGGTGACGGAATTGGAAACAACCGTAACGCTGTTAATAGCGTAGGACACCTACTCCATATGGGTTTTAATATTCCTATTTATTAACAGTATGAGCACAAAACCTCAACCCTGCATGCTATCCAAAAACGATAGCCACAACTTAGCACTACTGCAAGAGTTGTATGACCTCAACCCCAATTTTGCCTCTTATGCGCAAAGTATCAATGCCCTCTTTTGCTACTACGTTCAACATTGTACAGAAAACGCGGATGAATTCTTTCTGAACTCCTCCGAAGTACATCAGGTATTAGAAGTAGTCCATACACTACAAAAACTAAAGAAACCTAAAAACTAATTTTCTCTTATGATGCATTCTCTACTAACGTAAAAAGCAGCAATAAACCCAAGTCTATTGCTGCTTTTTTATTTTCATCATTTTAGAATCTCAACGTTCTGTTTTCATTTGCTCCCAATACTTCATGGTTGATTCATAACACTCAAGGCTTCTCAACGTATTGTTTCGCTGTTTTTCTCGAAACAAAGTTCGCAATGAATCAATATATTGGGCTAAGTCTTCACTTTCATAAAAATCAAAAGCTCGCCTAAACGTCATATGCGGTCTTAGGTTTTTATCATCTAAAGGCATATAGGGTTTATAATCCTTCTTTAACCATTTATCTCTTATCCGGTTGTAGTTTTCATCTATATACGAAGGATGATCCTCAGAATAAAAATCAACCATTAAACAGACATCATAAATCAATTCCATACTTGATATATCTAATAAGGAATCATACGGAATCTTAAACTGTTCTTTCTCTTTCTTTAATGCTCTATTGTATAAATCCATAAAAGCATATTGCCGATGGATTGCTAACAAACCTTCTATTTTTTGATTAATGAGCTCTTGTTCTCTTTTTACAGTTGTTGAACAACTGATGAAGAAAAAACATCCGAAAATAAAAATTACTTTTTTCATATCATACCATTCGAGGCTTCCAAAGTTCGACTATCAATTGCTTCCTATTCCCTTCTACTAAACCCTCATTTCAAAGCTACAAGTATAAAATCAGCTAAGCAACAAATACAATATTGTTTATCAGAAGTATAGACTCTAAAAATCAGCAAACCATACTACACTTAATTTCACAAGCCATTGAACAACTTAAAACTAAAAGATTAACAAAACAAATCCAAACCTAAAATCTCGTTCAAAAATCAAATAACAAACTAAAAAACAACAAGTTACAAACCAATAAATAGGCTAAAAAAGTTACCTTTAGTATTCCTAAATATTAACTCTATGACATTTGAACAAGATTCTACCCATGTGGTAGGGTGACGGAATTGGAAACAACCGTAACGCTGTTAATAGCGTAGGACACCTACTCCATATGGGTTTTAATATTCCTATTTATTAACAGTATGAGCACAAAACCTCAACCCTGCATGCTATCCAAAAACGATAGCCACAACTTAGCACTACTGCAAGAGTTGTATGACCTCAACCCCAATTTTGCCTCTTATGCGCAAAGCATCAACGCACTCTTTTACTACTACGTTCAACATTGTACAGAACATGCAGATGAATTCTTTTTGGATTCCTCCGAAGTACATCAGGTATTAGAAATTGTCCATACGCTACAAAAACTAAAGAAACCTAAAAACTAATTTTCCCCATGGCACATTACCTTACAACGTAAAAAGCAGCAATAAACCCAAGTCTATTGCTGCTTTTTTATTTTTTAATGAGGCTAACCTCAAGCTATATATTCCTTACGAACATCCACAGTTTCCGCTCCCACAAGAACCTCCACCTTTTTTGTTGTTCTTTTTACCAAAACTCTTTTTGACAAAATAACCGATGGCAAAAAGCAATAAGGCGTAAACGATAATTTCTTGATAATTCATATCGCTTTACTTTAAGAGTTGATAGGCTATAAACGCCGCCACATAAGCGAGAACCGTCATAAAGACCAACTGATAGATGGTCCATTTCCACGATTTTGTTTCTCTTCGTACAATCGCTACTGTAGCGGTACACTGCATGGCGAAAGCATAGAAAAACATCAGAGAAACTCCACTGGCTAAGGTAAATACCTTTTCTCCTGTATCTGGCCAGACTTCAGCTGCCATTTTTTGTTTGATACGCCCATCTTCGTCATTTTCATCTCCTGATCCTACATTGTAGATCGTTCCTAAAACTCCGACAAAAATTTCACGCCCTACAAAAGAAGACAATACAGCAATCCCAACCTTCCAATCATAGCCCAACGGCTTGATTACAGGTTCGATGGATTTACCTAATATTCCGATATACGAGTTTTCTAAACGGTAACTTGCTACATATTCGCTCATTTCCTCTTCAGACACCTCTTTATCTTGATACACTTCAGCCATGTGTTCTTCTGCATTTTCAAACTTATCTCCAGGACCATGTGCCCCTAAAAACCAAATGATAATCGATAAGACGAAGATGATCTTTCCTGCTCCTACTACGAAAGCTTTGGTCTTTTCGTACATATTCGCTACGACGTTTTTGATAATTGGCGTGCGGTAATTCGGCATTTCAATCACAAAATACGACTTGCGTTCGCTTTTAATGTACTTACTCAATGCCCATGACGACACTAAAGCCGCTAGGAATCCGATGAAGTAAAACAACGTCAACGTCAATCCTTGCAAGCTTAAGAAACCAAATAAACGCGTTTCTGGAATAACTAAGGCAATGATAATAATATACACAGGAATACGAGCAGAACAAGTCGTAAACGGCGTTACTAAGATCGTAATCAATCGCTCTTTGGGGTTTTCAATATTACGCGCCGACATAATAGCAGGAATTGCACAGGCATTACCCGAAATTAAGGGCACTACCGATTTTCCACTCAAACCAAACGGACGCATTAATTTGTCCATCAAGAAAACTACGCGACTCATATAGCCTGTTTCTTCCAATATGGAGATAAACATAAATAAGATGGCGATCTGCGGAATAAACGGCATCACTCCCCCAATCCCTGGCACAATACCATCGGCTATTAAATCCGTTAGTTTACCAGGTTCCATTACTTCATGTACCCATGAACCTAAATTTGAGAATTGCTCATCAATCCAATCCATCGGGATACTCGACCATTCGAAAATCGCTTGGAACACCAACATCATGATTCCGAAGAAAATCAAATATCCATACACTTTATGTGTTAAGATACGATCTACTTTGGTGCGGAATCCAGTTGCTTTGGAGGTATCTCGCGTATACGTTTCTTTCAGTGTATCATTGATAAACTGATAGCGCTTGATGGTTTTTTTATGTTGTAATTTTTTGATTTCACTGTCAGATAAGTGAATGCCCTTGGCTTCTATATCTTTCTTTCCAATGTTTCCAATGGTGATATCTTGGGAATAAATCATCCACAATTTAAATACAGAAAGGTTGGAGAAAGTCAAGGCTAATTTTCCAAAGAAATCCGGGTCAACATCCGTTGCATTTAAACAAGGTTCAATGGAGTAATTCTTATAATCAACTACCGCTTGTTTTAATTCTTGAATGCCTAATTTCTTTTTGGCACTCATTAAAACAATTTTGGTGTTTAGTTTCTTTTCTAAAGCAGCGACTTGAATGCTAATTCCTTTTTCATCCAGGTGATCCGCCATATTAATAGCTAAAACTGTCGGAAAGCCCAGTTCTTTCACTTGGGTGAACAGCAATAAATTTCGCTTTAAGTTTTCGATTTCGGCTACAACAACGGCTACATCAGGATAATCCTCATTGGTCGGATCAAACAATAAATCCAATACAATACGCTCGTCTTCTGAACTTGCGTTGATGCTATAGGTTCCAGGTAAATCGATGATCGTAGCAGTTACCTCATCGTTTAATTTAGTTGTACCTGATTTTTTATCAACGGTAATACCAGGGTAATTACCGATTTTGTGATTTAAACCCGTTAAGGCGTTGAATACAGAAGTTTTGCCTACGTTAGGATTACCAATCAGAGCAACTTTAATATCTTTTTTCATCTACTCGTTCTACTACTATTTGAAATTACCTTCTAAGTTAACCACAATTTCTCTTGCCAATTCTTTGCGAATAGACAAATGCGTGTCATTAATACAAAAATAGATTGGATCACCTAAGGGAGCTATCTCTAATAATTCAACCTGATTACCAGGTAAGCATCCCATTTCTAATAGTTTTAAAGGTACTTTATGCATATCAAAATCAGCAATAACGCCCTTTTCATTTCTTTTCAATAAGTCTAACGTTGTATTCACCTTATTTAGATTTAATTCACATTGCAAAAATAAGGAATAAAAAAAGAATTTGAATACTATTTTGAGATTAATTAGTCCAAATACTACTAAATCAATGTCTTGTATTTACCTGCTATTTCAAGCTTTTTTGCCAGCATACAAAAAAAGCCAGGTGTAAGATCGACCTGGCTTTTTCTATTCTATTATTGATTTTTTACTTCGATTTTTTCTCGTGTTCATACAACCATTGAATGTCTTCCCATAATTGGTGCATATTTTTATTTTCAGGATCTTTGGTATCGAGATTCGTCCCATCGTAAAACCCTCGAATTCGCCCTTCACTATCTACCAAAATAAAATTTTCTGTGTGTACCATATCGTACATTTCATCCGGTGAACCTGTCTTAACTGCTAAATAAGAATTCCTAGCCATAAAGTAGATATCGCGCTTATCACCCGTTACCAAATTCCAAACCGCATCATCCACTCCTCTTTTCAACGCATATTCTTTTAACACAGGTACACTATCTATATCTGGTGTTACGGTATGGGATAGTAACTTCACTCCTGGTACTGCCTTGATCTTTTCTTGTAACCATTCCATATTATCTCCCATGATGGGACAAATGGTTGGACAAGTAGTAAAAAAGAAATCAGCGACATAAATATGACCTTCGTAATCTTTATTGGTCACGGTGTCTCCATTTTGATTGATAAAAGTAAATGGAGCAATGCGATGCTTTTGCTTATTTGCCTCGTGTTGTATTAAACTATCCACCATTTCTGGGTTAACCATGGAAGGGGTATACACGGGCAAACTCTTTCTATACTTTAATGCATTGTAAAACAAAACGAGAATTCCACAACTCATCAAAAAGAAAAATAGAAAGAAATATCTATAGCGTTTAAAAAATTGAAACATGATACTTTTGAGTTTCCTACAAACTTACAAATTCAAACCTATAAATACGTTAAAGCAAGCTTAAAACCACCACTTTAAAAATAGAACTACTCCATCGCTATTTAGGTATTGAAACACGCTAATTCAAAAGAAAAAGGAAGATTTATTTCCAAAAATTCAATTTATAGGCTCAAATGGAAATTACTCTAAAGATATTTTCTATTTTTGTTTAAACTAGAATTAAAGTAAAAACTGAAATAAAAATGAAAAAACGAGTATTATTAACCTCTGGTCTAGCTCTAGCTTCATTAGTTGCTTGTAAAGATGGCAAGAAAACGGAAGAAGTTGCAGATCAAGAAAATCACGGAATTAACTTGGAGTATATGGATCTAAGTGTAAATCCTGGTGATGACTTTTTCCGTTTTGTAAACGGTACGTGGTATGATAACACCGAAATTCCAAACGACAGAACCCGTTGGGGAAGTTTCGACGAATTGAGACAGAACACAGATAAAGACGCTTTAGCTATTTTAAAAGAAGCAGCTGCGGCTCATAATCTAGATGCAAAATCAGATCAAGCCAAAGCGGTTGCTTTATTTGAATCGTACTTAGACGATGCTACACGTAACAGTGTAGGGGTAACTCCTTTAAAACCATACTTGGATCAAATCAACGCGATTCAAAATTCGGATGACGTTACTAAATTGATCAACGATTTAGCGGATGAAGGTGGTCTAGGTTTATACTCTTCGTATGTATACGCAGATATGAAAAACTCAAATGAAAACACGATTTATTTGAGTGCAGGTTCACTAGGGTTACCTGATCGCGATTACTATGTATTGCAAGAGGCAGACATGAAAGAAAAACGCGAACAATATGTTGCTCACATCGCTCGTATGTTAGAGATGGCTGGTGAGTCAAAAGAAGAAGCAACTGCTGATTCAAAACGCGTATTGGCAATTGAAACAAAAATGGCTGAACCTCGTTTAACAAGAGTAGAACGCCGTGATAGCCGTTTAACATACAATCCAATGACAATTGCAGAGTTGCAAAAAATTGCTCCTGTAGTAGATTGGACAGCTTACTTTGCAGCTACAGGATTGAAAAACATCGACAAAGTTGTTGTGGATCAACCGAAATACATGAAAGCCTTAAATGACATTTTATCAGCTAAAAACATCGATGATGTAAAAGCGTATTTAAAATGGACATTAGTAAACGGGTATGCTAGTACATTGTCTACAGACATGGAAACGGCAAACTGGGAGTTTTATTCTAAAACTTTAGAAGGTGCTAAAGAGCAAAGACCTGCAGAAGAAAGAGCTCTTGCTGTTGTAAACAGTACTATTGGAGAAGCTTTAGGCCAATTATACGTGGAGAAAAAATTCCCAGCTGAAGCGAAAGCCAAGGCACAGGCGATGATCAAAAACGTATTAACAGCATTCGGTGAGCGCATCAAAAACTTACCTTGGATGGCTGAAGAAACTAAAAAAGGAGCCTTAGAAAAATTAGCAACTACTACCGTTAAAATTGGTTATCCTGACAAATGGGAAGATTATTCTAAAATGGATATCAAATCTCCAGCTGATAAAGGAAACTATTTCGAAAACAGTAGAAATGCATCAAAATGGGAAGTAGCAAAAAATAGAGAAGACTACGGAAAACCAGTAGATAAATCGCGTTGGGGAATGTCTCCGCAAACGGTAAATGCCTATTTCAACCCCTTATACAACGAAATCGTATTTCCTGCGGCTATCTTACAACCACCATTCTATGACTATAAAGCAGATGAGGCAATCAACTACGGAGGTATCGGTGCGGTTATCGGACACGAAATCTCTCATAGCTTTGACGACTCTGGTGCTCGTTACGACAAAAATGGTAACTTAAACAACTGGTGGACAGATGCTGACTTAGAGCGTTTCACTACTTTAGGGGATAAATTAGCTGCTCAATACAGCGCTTTAGAGCCACTTCCAGGTGTTTTTGTAGACGGTAAATTTACCTTAGGTGAAAATATTGGAGATTTAGGCGGTGTTAACGCAGCTTACGACGGATTGAAAATCTACTTAAAAGAAAACGGTGATCCAGGATTAATCGACGGATATACACCAGAACAACGTTTCTTTATCTCTTGGGGGACAATCTGGAGAACGAAAGCACGTGATGAAGCTGTTAAGAATCAAGTAAAAACAGATCCACACGCACCAGGTTATTATAGAGCCTTTGTTCCTTTGCAAAATGTTGATGCTTTCTACGAAGCATTTGATATTAAAGATACAAACAAGCTTTACATCAAACCAGAAGATCGAGTGAAAATTTGGTAATATAAAAAAGGGGGAATTTCTTTTCGAAATTCCCCCTTTTTTTGTTATGATCTGTTATGTGTTATCTGTTATCTGTTATGGGTAAAGTTTACTGAAATATATTATTTTTCTAGAAAATGAAAAAATAGGTTTTAGCCGACAAACTTCCGATAACTGCTAACTGTTAACTGTTAACTGCTAACTGCTAATTTTCAAAACCATTGGATCAATCTTCAACAGCCATTCATAATAATCCTTTTGTTCTTTCAATTGATTTAGGTATTCCGCGATAAGGAAATGCATCACTAAATCTTTATGGCGATCTAATTTAAAGAACAGCTTATTGCGTTCTAAATACCCTTTAAAAGCACTATATTCCTTTTGATCCGCCTGTAAGTATTCGATGAGTTCATCTGCCGTCATCGTATCATATCTTTGCCGTTCTTTATCTATTTCTTGGAAGACATAGTAGCTAACAATCCCTGATTTCATCATCATTACAATAGCTTCTTCCCCGTGTTTTCTGGCAATGGGTACAAATACGTCTGGTACAATTCCACCTCCCCCATAAACAATGCGACCTTCTCGTGTTTTAAATTGAAGACTATCGGCAACTTTAATACTATCGGCGGCGTACAGCTCACCGTGTTCATAACGAGAACGGAAATCGTTGTTATAATCTTCGATACCATTTTTGTAGTTCTTTTGAATAGACCTACCTGAAGGAGTATAATAACGAGCAGTGGTCAATCGGATGGCAGAACCGTCTCCTAGCATCAATTCGCGTTGAACTAATCCCTTTCCGAACGTACGTCTACCGACAATTGTACCTCGATCATTATCTTGAATAGCTCCTGCAATAATCTCACTCGCTGAAGCGCTATTTTCATTCACGAGCACATAAAGTGGCTTTGTTGTAAACAAATTAGTACTCTTTGCTTTCGTAACTTTTTCTTGTCCTCCTCGATTGATTGTTTTAACTATGGTTTGATCCGTCGACAAAAAGTCATTTAAGATCTTGCTTGACTGATCCATATATCCCCCGCTATTATCGCGTAGATCAATAATCAGTCCTTCAATTCCCTCTTCAATTAGCTGCAGTAGCCCTGCTTGAAATTCTTCATAAGTTGTACTGGCAAATCGATTGATTTTGATATAGCCATACTGATTCCCTAATTTTATCGCGATATCCACGCTTTTTAGGGGAATAGGCTCTCGTTTTACTACGATATTTTTTCTTTCCTTGGTCGTTTTACGGTAAATCTCTAGTGTAACAGCCGTTCCTTTCTCTCCTCGAAGTATCGAGGATACGGTGTCTGAAGAAACTTCTTTGCCATATAACGGATGTTGATCAGCATGGAGAATGCGATCTCCTGCTAAAATACCCGATTGAATGGAAGGTCCGCCTTCCAGGGGTTTAATCACCGCTAACGAATCCTGATACATATAGTATTGCACCCCAATCCCTACAAAACTCCCTTGCATGGATTCCGTCACCTCCTTCATTAGGTCTTTTCCAATATAAACGGAGTGAGGATCTAATTGTTCCAAGATTGTAGTAACCGTGCGGTCGACAATAGAATCCGTATCCACTTGGTCCACGTATTCTTGCTCAATAAAATCGAGCAATCGATTTAGTTTTAACTTATTGTGATTGGTAAAAAAATTACCTTGCGTACGTTGAGAGGCGGATACCAAAAAACCACCTAAGAGTACGCCTAGTGAAATAGATATTGCAATAATCAGGGGCCAAAAAATTCTTCTCATATCCTTTACTACTCTAAATCTTCCATATGAACAACCTCAACGCCTGCCTTCGTAAGAAAATCAATTCCTGCCTTATCTTTATAACCTTCTACATAAACCACGCGTTTAATTCCCGCTTGATGAATCAATTTACTACAATCTCGACAAGGAGACATAGTAATATACAAGGTAGCATCTTGACAACTTTGAGTTGAGCTAGCTACTTTGAGGATAGCATTTGCTTCTGCGTGTAAAACATACCAATGGGTTTGATCGTTTTCATCTTCACAACAATTGTCAAACCCCGTAGGGGTTCCATTATATCCATCAGATATAATCATACGGTCTTTGACTATAATTGCTCCTACTTTTTTGCGCTTACAGTACGATAATTGTCCCCATTCACGTGCAATACGCAAATAGGCTTTATCGTACTTAGTTACTTTAGGATTTGACATAAACCTCTATTTTATAACTCTTAATATACGACAAAAATACGCATAAGTTTCACTTGGCTCTCTATCCTCTTTTGAAATAATACACAATCGTTGTTCAATTGATTCATTACTACCGATAAAAAAGCGTGATAACCCCTCTTTATACCTGTGTTTTGGGCTATTATTTTTTTAATCAATACACGCATTTATCTAAAGAAATTTTGTACATTACTTCTAATTAACACCTTAAACCAATTAACAACAAAAAAAGAACTCATTATGGCTTATTTAGATTTATATGACAGTGACTTTAAAGAGCGTAACAAAGGGCATTTCGCTTCCATTGTACGCGTTGCTTTAGCTGACGGAGATATCAGTCAAGAAGAACTTAAGTTCTTAAACGAATTAGCGGATAAATTAGATATTTCAGCTGAAGACTATGAGAAAATCATGGCCAATCCCGAAAAATACCCCGTTAATCCTCCGTATTTAGAGATTAACCGAATCGAGCGTTTATATGATTTAGCGCGTATGGTGTATGTCAATCATATCTTAGGTCCCAAACAGAAAGACATTTTACGCAAGTTTACTGCCGCATTAGGCTTTACAGGAGATATTGATCTAATTGTCAATAAAGCCTTATCTCTTCTAGTTTTAGGTGTCGATATCGACAAGTTTATTCTAGAAATTCAACAACTTAAACATTAAAAAAAGGGGTTTTACACGTGTAAAACCCCTTTTTCGTATCCTATATCTTATTGGTGCAAAGCCATAAATTCTTCTGCTTTCTCCACCATATTTTTACTTCCACAGAAAAAGGGAACGCGCTGATGCAAAGCCGTTGGTTCAATCTCCATGATACGTTGGTATCCATCTGAAGCTCTTCCCCCTGCTTGTTCCATGATAAATGCAATTGGATTACATTCGTACAACAATCTCAATTTTCCTTTTGGTGCCTTTGTACTTGTTGGATAAATATAAATACCCCCTTTTAAAATATTGCGGTGAATATCGGAAACTAAACTACCGATATAACGAGCAGAATACGGACGATCTCCTTGTTCTTCTTGGCAGTATTTTAAATAATCTTTTACACCTTGTGGGAATTGAATATAGTTCCCTTCGTTGATGGAATAGATACTTCCGTCCTCTTTGATCTTCATATTCGGATGAGACAAATAGAACGTTCCAATTGCAGGATTTAACGTAAACCCATTTACACCTGCTCCTGTTGTATAAACCAACATTGTTGAAGACCCATATACAATATACCCCGCTGCTACTTGGTTTTCACCTTTTTGTAAGAAATCTTCTATTTGTACGGGTGTTCCTGCAGGTGTCACACGGCGATAAATAGAGAAAATTGTTCCTACTGATACGTTCACATCTATATTCGAAGATCCATCTAACGGATCAATCAACACTACATATTTGCTGTCGTTATCTCCTTTTTTACCTTGAATAGTAATAAAATCATCTTCTTCTTCCGAAGCAATTCCACATACAATTTCGCGATTAACTAAGGTGTTGATAAAAACTTCATTCGCGTAAACATCTAGTTTTTGTTGTTGTTCTCCTTGTACGTTTTCCGTACCAAAAGCCCCCACAATATCAACTAAACCTGCTTGGTTTACTTGATGACTAACTACCTTCGCAGCCAGTCGTAAAGAGTTAATTAAACGAGAGAGCTCTCCCGATGAGAATTTAAAATCCTCTTGTTTGTCAATAATAAACTCCCCTAGTGTTTGGTGTCTTTTTGTTGTCATGGAAAAATGATTCTTTAGTTGTGTATTTTGCTGTGCAAATATCGTTAATTTTGTCATTCAAACGAAGTTATTAACCATAAATCCAACAAAAGAGATGAATGTTAGAACAGCTACTCCAGCTGATATGCCAGCTGTACTACAATTAATTCAAGAATTAGCCACCTTTGAAAAAGAGCCCGATGCAGTAATTATAACGGTTGAGGATCTTGTTCGCGATGGTTTTGGTCCACATCCCCTTTTTCAAGTATGGGTTGCAGAACAGGACCACGTACTTATCGGTATGGCACTTTTTTACTACCGTTATTCTACATGGAAAGGAAAAACCATTCATTTAGAAGATTTGATTGTCACAGAACAAGCAAGAGGAACAGGTGCAGGCTTAGCCTTGTATAAAAAAGTAATAGAGATAGCAAAAGAAGAACAAGTCAAACGCGTAGAATGGGTCGTTTTAAACTGGAATACACCCGCCATTGATTTCTATAAAAAAACGGGAGCTACTGTATTGGAAGATTGGTACACCGTACAAATGGATGAGCAAGGGATTCACGCCTTTATAACAAATTAGTTGGACATGAAAATATATAAATTTGGAGGTGCATCAGTTAAAGATGCGGACAATGTAAAAAACGTTGCCCAAGTACTGCGAACCGTGGGCTATGCAGACAGTTTACTCATTGCCTCAGCGATGGGTAAAACAACAAATGCGTTAGAAGTAGTCGTACACAATTACTTTCAGAATCGATTTGATTTGGCAGAATCTGTAGAACTGGTCAAAACCTATCACCTTGATATTCTACACGGGCTGTTCACCGATTTAAATCACGCAGTATACGGTGCGGTGGATGCCTTGTTTGAATCGCTAACTTCTTTTTTATTAAACAACAAATCCCCAAACTACAATTTTGTATATGATCAAATTGTAAGCTATGGCGAGCTGTTATCTACCACAATTTTACACCATTATTTACAATTTTGCGCCATCGACAATACATGGATTGACGCTCGAAACTTAATCAAAACAGACACAACCTACCGCGATGCCAACGTACAATGGGACACCACTTGTGCTGCCATTACACAGGCTATAGACAAAAAAGAATTGTATATAACCCAAGGATTTATAGGGTCAGACTACAATGGCTTCTCCACTACGTTAGGAAGAGAGGGATCAGATTATTCAGCAGCTATCTTCGCTTATGCTTTACATGCAGAAAGCGTAACCATCTGGAAAGATGTACCGGGGGTGCTCAATGCAGATCCTCGCTATTTTGAAGATACAACACTCTTAGAGCAAATTTCCTATCAAGAGGCGATTGAATTAGCCTTTTACGGAGCATCTGTTATCCATCCGAAAACCTTACAACCGCTTCGTCAAAAGGAAATTCCACTTTATGTAAAATCATTTGTCAACCCTACTCTTGCGGGAACTTCAGTTTCTAAAGGAGCGGATTTAAAACCCGCTATTCCTTGCTTCATTGTCAAGAAAAACCAGCTGTTGATTTCACTATCTTCTAAAGACTTCTCCTTCATCATGGAACAAAATATCAGTGATATCTTTCAATTGTTTTGTGAATACAACATCAAGGTTAATGTCATTCAAAACTCGGCAATTAGTTTCTCAGTTTGTGTGGAAGACAAGTTCAATCACTTCGAAGCATTGCGTCAAAAACTAAATGATCAATACCGCGTGAGTTATAACGAGAATGTTTCCCTCTATACGATTCGCCACTTTGACGAAACCTCAGCAAATCGCGTTCTAAACAATCGAACGCTCTTATTAAAACAAGTCAACAGAGAAACCATGCAAATGGTAACGAAAGAATAAATGCTTTTTGGCATGGTAAATGGTAGTACTCTTTTTAGGAATTACACTCCTAAAAAGAGTGACTTAGCCTAGTTTTTTTACTAGAAAAAGCTACTTCACTAGTATCCAAATCTTTAACTAACTAAGTAATGTCTTTACCCTACAAAATGCCTTCGTACAATACGAAGTTTGGCTATCTAGATGCCAAGAGAATCGTTCACAGTGGATTTATCCATTCCGAAGAAGGATCTGCTAAACTATCTCCTGCAGGTTCCCTCAACCTTCAATATCCCAATCCTACTACCGAGCGCGGAGTTAAAACAACAATGTTTACGTCTTATGTTCATGGCTTCTACGACGTGTACGACGATGATACCGTTGATATTCGAGCACAAGTATCTGTAAAAGGCAACAATGACCTCAAAGGATATACATTGAGCTATTTGTATCAAGAAAATATACAATCTAATGGTAAAAGAGTACTACTACTCAATCCCAATATGAACAACAACCTATATAACGATTACTCTTTAGTTGAACCAACGATTGTAGAACAGGGAATTTCAGTAATGAAATCGTTTAAATTGTCTAATTTCAAAATTAGCCAGGACAGCAAGCTCTATATTTACGTTACCTTGCCTCTTCTTTCCAGTGCAGGAAACAGTTTTGTACAAACGCAACACAAAATTTCTCTACAAAGAAGATGAAGCATACTATTGCATTTTTCCTGTGCCTACTGCTAATTCACAGCTGTCAAAAGAAAGAGTATACCATGGAGGATTTGGTTAAAAACAAGGGCTTATTTTATCTTCCGAATACCCAAACACTATTTACAGGAGAAACCACAGATTACAGTGTCAATTTAATTATTAACAGTTTTGAACAGGGACAACATATCCGCGTAAGGGAATTCTACTCCAATGGTTTACCCTTAATTGATTTTAGCTTGAGAAACAATGAGGAACACGGATACTGGAGAGAATATTATTTTTCTGGTCAATTGAAATATGAATATTATTACGTAGAAGGTCAACGCCAAGGAAAAGCAAGGTTTTATTATGAGAATGGACAATTGCAAACGGAATCGAATTACAAAGACAACATCCTGTTGAATACATACATCAGCTATTATGAAGATGGTTCGCTCAATTCAAAAGGCGATTCCCTAGGCAATGAATGGACGTACTACAAAGACGGCAAGCTCCATCGCTACCGACATCAAGGAGGAAAAGAAACTTTTTACAACGAAGAGAGAAAAGAGGTTCCCTATGAAGAAGTAGAACAAAACTACAAAGCACAGTATAACTCTTGATTTTTTACCAACTATACCCTATCACTCGTTAAAAATGAGAAAAATAGCTTTATTTATTATGGGTTTACCCCTTGTACTAGGATGCCATAAAAAAGAATATACCCTAGACGATTTGGTTGAAATCAAAGGGATATTCTATTGCAAAGACACCAACAAACCCTATACCGGAGAGGCCCTCAATTACTTGGGTAAACAAATAGCGGCTATTCATCTATATAAACAAGGTGAACACATCCAAGCTACTACCTTTTATCCTAATGGAAATAAAGAATACGACATCCAATTTAAAGACAACAAAGAAAACGGTTTTTGGAGGTATTATTTTTACAATGGACAATTAAACTATGAATATTATTACGTAGAAGGTCAACGCCAAGGAAAAGCGAGGTTTTATTATGAGAATGGACAATTGCAAACGGAATCGAATTACAAAGACAACATCCAGTTGAATACATACATCAGCTATTATGAAGATGGTTCGCTCAATTCAAAAGGCGATTCCCTAGGCAATGAATGGACGTACTACAAAGACGGCAAGCTCCATCGCTACCGACATCAAGGAGGAAAAGAAACTTTTTACAACGAAGAGAGAAAAGAGGTTCCCTATGAAGAAGTAGAACAAAACTACAAAGCACAGTATAACTCTTGATTTTTTACCAACTATACCCTATCACTCGTTAAAAATGAGAAAAATAGCTTTATTTATTATGGGTTTACCCCTTGTACTAGGATGCCATAAAAAAGAATATACCCTAGACGATTTGGTTGAAATCAAAGGGATATTCTATTGCAAAGACACCAACAAACCCTATACCGGAGAGGCCCTCAATTACTTGGGTAAACAAATAGCGGCTATTCATCTATATAAACAAGGTGAACACATCCAAGCTACTACCTTTTATCCTAATGGAAATAAAGAATACGACATCCAATTTAAAGACAACAAAGAAAACGGTTTTTGGAGGTATTATTTTTACAATGGACAATTAAACTATGAAAGCTACAGAAAAGACGGATTGCAAGAGGGGAAATCAATTTCTTGCTATGAAAATGGTCAACTAAAATCAGAAACAAGCTATAAAAATGACATACAAATAGGAGAATCTAGATCATACTATAACAATGGGGTGTTACGAGCAAAATACGACTCCCTAGGTAATGGTTTTTATTATTACATCGACGGAAAAGTATTAAGAAAAAAAGAAAAAAATCAAGTCGAAATCTTTTACAACAAAGAGGGGAAAGAGGTTTCATATAAAGAAGTAGAACAGGACTACAAAGCACAGTATAACCAATGATTTTTTCACAAAAAGATGTGGTTTTTGAAGTGATCGAAAGACTACTATAACCGATCACTAAGAAAGGGGGGTAGATTCAGTATGCGCCTATGCACCTCATTCATCGCCTATAGCTATCTATGTTAAATATTATGATAAATACACTACTTTTGACGAAATGGAGTTTATACATAGATGAAGCTACAGCGTTTTTTATTTCTTTTCCTTTTTTGGTATTCTTGTTCTTTTGCACAAGAAGGAAACTCGCTGTATAAACAACAGATTTGGAATGAAAATCAAACGACTTTTCAACTTCCCCCTGCTCCATTAAACAACAGTTATTTCGAAATTCGAGATGCACAAGGAGCTCTTGTACCCTCTGCTTACTATGAGGTAAACTTTGGTACCAATATCGTTACACTCCTTCGATCCACGCTAGTTTTTCCGTTAACGCTCTATTACCTAGAACTCCCTTCTTTCTTAACTACTCCGATTAGTTATTATGATACTTCGCGTATTGTTCCCAACGAAGCAGGTAGTTTTACGTATCAACATCAAACCAACAATCGACCTGCTTTTGTTCCGTTTGAAGGGTTAAATACCATGGGAAGCTTATCGAGAGGTTTGACCATGGGAACCAATCAAAGTGCGGTTACCTCATCGAATTTAGATTTGCAAATTACGGGAAACTTATCTGATCGTGTCAAGATTCGCGCCTCCATCCAAGATAACAACCTCCCTTTGCAATATGGGGGGTACTCTCAAAAAATAAATGAATTTGATCAAATATTTATTGAACTATTCTCGGATGATTGGTCCATTCGGGCGGGAGACATTTTCTTAGAAAATAGAGCGCGTCGCTTTCTAAACTTCAACAAGAAAGTCCAAGGATTATCTACGCGTTTTGTCTTTGAAAAAGAGGAGGCAACAACAACAATCGAAGCAGCAGCAGCATTAGCTAGAGGGCAATATACACGCAGCACCTTTACCGGGCAGGAGGGCAACCAAGGTCCTTATAAACTAAAAGGGAGTAATGGCGAATTATACATCCTCATTGTGTCGGGTTCAGAAAAAGTATACGTCAATGGTTTGTTACTTCAACGAGGGGAAGATAACGACTACGTCATCGATTACAATTCGGGTGAATTGCGCTTCACAACGCGCTATCCCATTACCGCTGATATGCGAATAGCCATCGAGTATCAGTATACTGATCGCAACTATACGCGTTTTGTTGGCTATGGCAATATCCAACACGAAACGCAAGCTTGGCAATTCGGGCTTACTGTATTTACGGAAACTGATTTAAAAAATCAATCGCTACAGCAGAGTTTAACAGAAGAGCAAATTGACGTCCTCAAACAGGCGGGGAACGATCCCAATCGCATGATTGCTCCTTCAGCCTACAGAGATACCTATTCAGAGAATAAAGTACTATACACCAAAGAACAAACACCCGAAGGACAATCCTATTTTGTTTTTTCCACCAATCCAGATGCCGAACTCTACCAAGTAACTTTTACTGCAGTTGGCAGTAATCAGGGAGATTATGTCTTAAAAAGCACCCAATCGATTGGGCGTATTTATGAATATATCGCCCCTATTCACGGTGTTCCTCAGGGAAATTATTCTCCTGTAGTAAAACTTGTCGCTCCAATCAAAAATACCATAGCCACTTTTAACGCGGCATATCGTCCCTCAGAAAAAACATCATGGGATGTTGAACTCGCTTTCAGCAACCACGATGCCAATTTGTTTTCTTCCCTCGATCAGGAAGAAAACAAAGGTTGGGCTACAGCTTTAAAGGGAAAACAGCGTTTATGGACAAAGAATGAAGCTCAGCTTAATGTACTCACGGATCTTCAGTTTATTCACAAAAATTTTCACTCCTTAGAAAACCTATTTTCTATCGAATTTGATCGCGATTGGAATTTACCATACACTACAGGTAATCAAAGCTTACTAACAGGGGGATTAGAATTTAAAATTCCAGGAAAAGCAACCGCCACTTACTTGTTTGAACAGCTCAACTTTGGTGATGACTATAAAGGACATAGACAGAATCTACTAGCCGAGTGGCGATCAAAACCTTGGTTAATCGAAACGAAAAATAGCCTTATGCAAGCCGATGGTGTATTGCAGAAGACCACCTTTATACAGAGCCATACTCAAATTAAACACACTTGGGAATCTACTTATGTCGGTACCCGTCTTGCTTTTGAGCAAAACAAAGAAACACTTCAAGAAACGCAAGTACTCAATCCCATGAGCCACCGTTATTCCTCCTTAGATTTATTTGTAGGAAGAGGAGACTCATTGGAACAAAATATTGAATTAGGATATCAATTCCGACTCAATGACAGCATACAAAACAACCAACTTGAACGCTTCTCCAAAGCCCATACGTTTTACGTTAAGTCTCAACTGTTGAAATCAGAAACACGCGATCTGAATCTCTATGCCAACTATCGTTCTGTTCGCCCAGTTGCTGAAGATAAACCAACGGAAAACACCATCAATAGCATCTTAACCTATCGCGATCAATATTTTAAGGGTTTTATACAATCTCACACCTTATACGAAATAAGTTCAGGAACCATTGCCCAACAAGAATTTACGTATTTAGAAGTTGAACCTGGTCGTGGACAATACATGTGGATTGACTACAACAACAATGGCATTCAAGAATTGGAAGAATTTGAACTTGCTCCTTATCCCGATTTAGGAAAATATGTACGATTATATTTACCTAGTCAGGTTTTCTTGCCAACCAATCAGAACAAACTTACGCAGACCTTAACGCTAAACCCTGCTGCGCTATGGCAAAATGCTACGGGAATCAGGAGAATCCTAGCTTTCTTCTATAACCAAACATCGTATAGTATAGATCGAAAAGACTTAAAAAAAGGCAACCAACTGCGACTACATCCTTTTACAACAGACAAGGATGAAATGGTTGGTTTATTGGAGAATTTCAACAATTATTTATACTACAACCGCGGTAAAAAACGCCATAGTGTCACCTATATGTACACCAAATCCAAAAGTAAAAATCTACTATCTTATGGCTCAACCGAAAATAAAATACAAACCCATCAATTGGGATATAATCACTTGATTCGAAAAACATGGTTGATTGATCTTTTGGGTAAAACCACCAAGCAGGAAACCTTATCACCTTCGTATGCCAGTAAAAATTACGAATTAAAAATTCAAGGTTTTGAAACGAAGTTATCCTATTTATTTTCCTCACAAGCTCAGGTTGATCTTTTCTATACCTTTCAAGAAAAGAAAAACCAAAGCGCTGATTTTGAAAATTTACAGCAACACCGTCTCGGCTCTTCCTTTACTTTCAATCAAGTAAAATTATTTACCGTGAATGGAGAATTGTCCTTTTTTCAAAATACTTTTACAGGTAATGCCTTTTCACCTATTGGTTATCAAATGCTTGAAGGATTACAACCAGGAAAAAATATGACCTGGCGTTTGATGTTTCAAAAAAATCTTACAAATTACTTAGATTTGAGTTTGAATTACCAAGGAAGAAGCAATGAGTCCACGTCAACCATTCACACAGGAAGCGTACAGTTGAGAGCGTTTTTTTAAGTGAGGATGAAGGGTGAGATGATGAGATGATGAGGTGGTGAGGTGGTGAGGTGGTGAGGTGGTGAGATGTTAGAACTAGACCGATAACCTTTAGATTTGCTTTTTTGCAAGTTGCTTTTTCACCAAATTATCGATTAAAAAATATATGTATTCTTAAATCAGAAAATCACCCGATAACCCATAACTGATAACCCATAACTGATAACCCATAACTGATAACCCATAACCAATTATGTATAGCAATAAATATTCCCTTTGTTTCCAACCCGATCTAGCTTTAATTGAACAAGTCAAAGTGATGAAATTACAATTGGGCGAAGTAATCGGTTGGTACAACAGTAAAAATTCATTAGCGCATTTAACGATTGCTGAATTTCAAGCGAGTGAACAAGATATTCAGCGTATGCACCAACAAATCACGCGTTGTTGCAACGGATTTACGCCAGTAGAAACGCATTTATCCTCTTTTGGTACGTACCCGAATGGGACCTTTTTTTTAGAAGTAGATGCGCTAGCTAAGCCGCAGTTAAAGACCTATGCACAGAAATTATTTCAAACCTTACAGCTAAAGAATGCTTATAAATGTACAGATCCACATTTGTCCATAGCACGCAAACTAGATGACGTTAAAATACAACAAGCGTATGCATTATTTGAGCAACCACAACTGTCATTTTGCTGTGATTTAATCGTCCTTCGCCGACTCAATATGGAGCGTCGACAGTTTGATTGTATTCATTACTACCCTTTTTTATCACAACCAATAGAAGGGGAAACACAGCTAACTTTATTTTAAAAGAGGAATATTGATCTTCTTTTTTTCGCATTTGACAATTTTTATGTTTTAATTTTTCCTTATTTTTGAGTTTACACAAAACTTAAATTATGGAAAACAGCAACAATAATTCGCTGACGTGGGATGATTTCATGAAAGTAGAAATGCGCGTTGGTACGATTATTCAAGCCGAAGAATTCAAAGAAGTACGCAATCCTGCGTATAAATTAGTTGTAGATTTTGGAGAAGAAATTGGCATGAGGAAAACCTCAGCTCAGATTACAAAATTATACACGCCTGAAGAGTTAATAGGAAAACAGGTTATTGCAGTAGTTAACTTTCCACCTAAACAAATTGCCAACATCATGAGTGAATGTTTGGTTATGGGAGCGGTAGAAGGCAAAGAAGTAACACTAATGAGCTTAGACAAACCCGTAAAAAACGGATTGAGAATAGGATAAAAAAGGTTTCGCGAGCGAAACCTTTTTGTTTTTAATGGTATATTCTTTGTGGATGAATGCTCATCAAACGAATCCACTTTCAGTTTTTTGGATTAATCATGGTGTACTAACGCATAGAGTGCAAAAGTTCCCAGCCAATGGCTACCCATATAATCATCATCTGTTATATTGCCAAAAGAAGCGTCAAAATGTTGTTTACCAATAGTGCGCAAATGAGTTAATTCGGGTAATTTCTTCGCCAAATCAGTCAAGCAAGTCGTTCTGCTGAAGTTTAATCCATCCAAATGTACAAGGTGGCCGTCCGTTCTGTCGGATACCTTACCTACTGCTAATTGAAAATCTTCGGTAAAAATAGCCGGTAAAAAAGTAGACAACCACGTTCTAAAAGTAGCTTCATCTTGTATTTTACTCATCAAACGGGCTTCTTCCAAACAAGGAGATAAGAAATCATGTCCACTCGGTTCAAAAGCGAGGTTACAATTGACATCTTTTGCATACAAGCGATTTGCTGTTTCAATCAGTATAGTTTCAAACGCGGATTTTTTCATCAAACGCGCATATTCCAAAGAAAGCGATAATCCGTAAGCGGTATTATCATGCGTTCCTGTGCGAATCGGATAATTTAATTTAGGTAAATATTCTTGATAGCGTTCCACTAATACCTCAGCTAAAGGTTCTAAGACCTTCGCCCAGCGTTGCGCATCTTGATCTTCCCAGGTCGATAAAGTTCCGTGTAGCTGAAAAAGCCAAGCCCATCCATAGGTACGCTCAAAAGTTCGATTGTTTGGATCCTCAAAAAAAGCCAATTCTACGGCTACATTTTCGGTCGTAATCAATGCATTTAAGCGCTCGCGAATACGGTGTTGTTGGTCGAGTTCTGGAAAGCGCTTCATCAATTCCACAATAGACCAATACCCGTGAACCGCGGAATGCCAATCAAAACAACCATAAAAAACAGGACGCAACTGTTTGGGCGTTTTTAAATCTGCATCTGCGCCCAAAACTTGTCCTAATTTATTGGGATACTCTTGTTGAAGACAATGCAAAGGCAAAGCAATAATTTTTGTTGCCTCTTCTATCCCCAACACCAAAGGCTCAGTGGCCGTTTGTTCTTCGCCATATTCTTCGCCATATTCTTTGTTATATTCTTTATCATATTCTTTGTTTTTCTCTTTAGGCGTACAGCCTAATAAAGCAAAACTCAACACGGTGTAAATACCTATTTTTTTCATTCTTTTACTTTAAACACCCAATGTAGGAATTATTCTAAAAACAAGGAACTTCAACAGTCAAATAATTAAGCTATTTTCTTTCACATCCCTCTTTTTATCTTTCTGATTGTCTTTGATTTATAAAAAAGCAGTTGATTTAAAAAATATACAGCTCAGACGTTCACTTTTTTGTACATTTGAAATAAAAATGCGTAGAATCACCTTATCCTTTTTCGGCGTACTCTTGTTGGCCATCACTATTATCTCGTGTGACAACAAGTCCTTGAATCCCTCTAAGGCTATTACAGCCATTGAGGCTTATATGGAAACACAACCCATCTATGAAAGTACAACCTTTTCGGTTGGAGAGACGAAATTAAGAACTAAAAAAGACGGCGAGCTCATCAAGCAATACCAACAATTGGCGGATGAGGGTTATCTCAATCTCTCGGAGTTTTCAACCAAAAAACGCTTCCTATCGAAAGATAGTCTATGGCAGGGAACCATCAAACTGACCGAGAAGGCTCATCCTTTTGTGTTAGAACAGAAAAACAATAAAGTTAAAATTAAAACCATTGAATACCTCGTTGATAAAGACAATGGTTTTCAATTAGATACCAAAGGCAAAAAATCAGCAACAGCAACAGTGATGTTAAAAAAGAGTCCAACACCTTTTCATTTCCTCAAAGAAGACAAATCACCTCATACGGAGTTTATTACAAGAAAATTTAAAATGAAGTATTCCGAAGAAACAGGTTGGAAAATCACAAAGTAACAGATGGGAAAGAATATATTTATCTTGCTTTTAATCCAGGCACTTTTGGCTATACTGATGGCCTTTTTAATTTCGAAGATGTCCTTCATCGGTCGAATGGGTATTACGTTTGTATACAAAGAATATTTGGTCTTTAAATCTCCTTGGAAGACGGCTTTACTCCTATTTGCAGTTCAAGCTTTTCTAATCCTTATTCTTGCCTTTTTCAAGTATTTTACCCCGAGTAAAATAGCAAATACCATCGCTTTTTTCACAATATTAATTGGTCTCGGAGCCGCCTATTATACCTATCTTGACTTTACGACAACCTCACACAAATACATGAAGAGCAATTTCCACATGGGATTTTACTTGTTTTGGTTTGCTTGGATTTTTTCAGCGGTGTATATCTTGTTGTTAAAGAAAAGAAAAGTTGCGTTGACCAACTTAGAAACACCAGAGGTAACTACGGCATAATTTAACTACTATTTTAAAACTCAATTACATGAAAACATCCGCTCTCCTATTTTGTTCCCTTGTTCTTTTTGGCCTGTGGAGCTGTACAGATAAAAGTAAAGAAACACAAGAACCAGAACGCATCAAGTTGAATCAATCGACTTCAACAACGGAACAACCCGTTCAAATTCCCATGCACGGGACCAAAGAAAACAGTTCTTCTGGTATGACATCTTTCAAGATGAAGGAAGAAATGAAAGAAGAGAATACAGAAAAAAATACAGCTAAAGAATAAGGTTTAACTTCTAATCGTTTTTATTCCAATTAAAAATAGTTAAGTTTACCATACAAACCAATTAACTAATCATGAAGAACTATTTATTTGCAGTATCATCCCTGCTCCTTTTAAGCGTAACAGCTTGTAAAGACACGGGTAAAGAGCCCTCTACTATAACCATTGATGGAGCCACAACAGAACAACCGGCAAGTACGCCTACTCCTGAGCCCACGAAAGAAGCAACAGAGGAAGCAACACCTGCGCAACCTACACCAGTAGCGAGTACCCCAGCGACAACAAATCAAACCACTGCAGCTAGCAGTAAGTTGAATCCAGCGCATGGGCAACCAGGACACCGTTGTGACATTCCCGTTGGAACACCTTTAGATGCTCCTGCAGGAGGCGGCATGCAAACATCAGCTGCACCAGTAGCAGCAAGTCAAGGTCAACCTTTCTTGGTGAATGACCAAGCAAAAGATCGTATCATGCAAGAGCAAGGACAGTCAGCAAGTAGTGGAAAAATTAATCCTCCACATGGACAACCGGGGCACCGTTGTGATATTCAGGTGGGACAACCACTACCATAAAATAGCTATTTTATTATTTAATATCCGTAAAAAAGGCAAAATCGAATTGATTTTGCCTTTTTTATTGTTTGATCTGGGTAAAAAGCAGCAAAAACACTTCAAAATAATGCATTCAACTTACGGCAATAATGCTTATTTTTGCATTCTTATTAATTTCATATAGAATATAGTTTATGATACAAGATCCGAAGAGATATACGCTAACTGCGGCATTGCCTTATACCAATGGGCCAATCCATATTGGACACCTAGCGGGTGTTTATGTTCCAGCTGATATTTATGCTCGATTCTTGCGAATGCAAGGCAAAGATGTTGCCTTCATCTGTGGAAGCGACGAACACGGTGTGGCTATTTCTATGAAAGCAAAAAAAGAAGGCATTACCCCGCAACAGGTAATCGATAAATACAATGGTATTATCAAAAAATCGTTTGAAGATTTTGGTATTACCTTTGACAACTATTCGCGTACTTCTTCATCTATTCACCATCAAACAGCTTCTGAATTTTTCAAGAAATTGTACAACGAGGGAAAATTTATTGAAGAAGTAACAGAACAATTGTACGATGAGCAAGCACAACAGTTCTTAGCTGATCGTTTTGTAACGGGAACTTGTCCAAAATGTGCGAATGAAGAAGCCTATGGTGATCAATGTGAAAAATGTGGTACTTCTTTAAATGCCACGGATCTAATCAATCCTAAATCGACTCTTACAGGGAGTAAACCGATTTTAAAATCGACCAAACACTGGTTTTTACCCCTAGATCAATACGACGGATTTTTGCGTGAGTGGATCTTAGAAGGTCATAAAAACGATTGGAAACCCAACGTATATGGACAGGTTAAATCTTGGTTAGATGATGGTTTAAAACCGCGTGCAGTAACCCGTGATTTAGATTGGGGGATTCCTGTTCCTGTAGAAGGTGCAGACGGAAAAGTATTATATGTTTGGTTTGATGCGCCTATTGGGTATATTTCATCAACGAAAGAATGGGCTGCTCGTGTTGGGAAAGATTGGGAACCCTACTGGAAATCAGAAGACACCAAATTGGTTCACTTCATCGGAAAAGACAATATTGTTTTCCACTGTGTGATTTTCCCTGCGATGTTAAAAGCGGAAGGCAGCTATATCCTGCCAGATAACGTACCTGCGAATGAGTTCTTAAACTTAGAAGGAAACAAGTTGTCTACGTCTAAAAACTGGGCGGTTTGGTTGCATGAGTACTTGGAAGATTTCCCTGGGAAACAAGATGTATTGCGTTATGCACTAACCGCTAACGCACCTGAAACCAAAGACAATGACTTTACATGGAAAGATTTCCAAGCGAGAAATAACAACGAATTAGTAGCTATTTTTGGAAACTTCATCAACCGTGTCGTAGTACTAACGAATAAATATTACAACGGAGTAGTTCCGCAACCACATGCTTTTTCTGAGGTAGATATCGCAACGTTACAAGAGTTAAGAGCTTATCCAGCGGTGATTGAGAGTTCCGTTGACCGTTATCGTTTTAGAGAAGCTTTGGGTGAGATGATGAATGTGGCGCGTTTAGGAAATAAATACCTAGCAGATGAGGAACCTTGGAAATTAATCAAGGAAGATGCGGATCGCGTACAAACACAAATGTATGTAGCGCTACAAATTGCTGCAGCCTTAAGTACGTTGGCAGAACCATTCTTGCCGTTTACAGCAGCTAAATTAAAATCGATCTTGCGCTTAGCAACACCGATCGCTTGGTCTGCTGTTGAAGTAGATCAACCGTTGTTGAACGTAGGACATCAAATTGGAGAGGCAGAGTTATTATTTGCTAAAATTGAGGATGAAGAAATCCAAAAACAACTGGATCGTTTAGAAGCGTCCAAACAAGCAAATAAAGCAGCGAACACAGTAGTAGAACCCCAAAAAGAAACCGCTACTTATGACGATTTTACCAAATTGGATTTACGCGTAGGAACGATTGTAGAAGCAGAAAAAATGCCAAAAGCAAACAAGCTTTTAGTCTTAAAAGTGGATACAGGATTGGATGTAAGAACGATTGTATCGGGAATTGCAGAACACTTCAAACCAGAAGAAATCATCGGGAAACGCGTAACGGTTTTAGCTAACCTAGCACCAAGAGCACTACGTGGGGTAGAAAGTCAAGGGATGATCTTAATGACGGAAGATGCCAATGGCAAATTGGTATTCGTCAACCCAGATGAAGAAGGGGTACAAAACGGAGCAACGATTAATTAAATAGAATTCAAATAAAGAGCCTGCATGCCGCAGGCTTTTTATTTTTATCTCCATGTACTACTTTCTTCCAGAAGCAACAAATCATCCGCATCCAGTTTCACTTTAGTTGCCTGAATCAAACCCTGCAATTGTTTGGCGCTTGTTGCACTAACAATTGGCGATGTAATTACAGGTTGATGTAATAACCAAGCAATCGCTATTTCCGCACTTGTGGCTTGATGCTTTTGAGCTGTTTTCGCTAAAGCACTTAAAATAGCTAACCCACGATCGTTTAGATACTTTTCGACCATCATTTTACGAGCACTGCCTTCCAAATCTGCAGCTGTTGTATACTTCCCAGACAAGAAACCACTAGCTAACGCAAAATAAGGCGCTACAGCCAACTTTTCTTCCTCAACAATAGCTTTATACTCCGTTTCGAATTGTTCTCGATCATAGAGGTTATACAGCGGTTGTAGGGCAACGTATTTCGTCCATCCTTTGGCTTCTGCTACTTGATTACTTTCAAGTAAACGCTCCCCACTTAAATTAGAGGCTCCAAGTGTACGTACTTTTCCGGCTTGAATCAGTTCTTGAAAGGTTCCCATAATTTCTTCTACTCCTACGTTCACATCATCGTGGTGCGAATAGTACAAATCAATATAATCCGTACGCAAGCGCTGTAAAGACGCATCAATACCCTCGATGATCTGTTGTCTTGTTAATCCGCGTTCAACACCTTGCATCCCTCCACCTACTTTAGTGGCCAATATCACGTCTTGTCTTTTTTTGCTTTCCGCAAACCATTTCCCAATAATACGCTCCGACTCTCCCCCAGTGTTTCCAGCTACCCAATGAGAATAGCTATTGGCCGTATCAATAAAGTTAATCCCTTGCTCATGCAATTCATCTAACATACGCAAGGATGCTTTTTCATCCAAGGTCCATCCAAATACATTTCCACCGAAACAAATTTCAGAAATCGCTATATCCTCCGTTAATTTTTTTCTATTCATTTTTTATTTGTGCTTTTACTGACTCTACTTTTAATTCACTGTGAAAAACAACTTACAAAAAAATAGAAAAACATCCAACAAAAAAAGGATGGTTATTGCTAACCATCCTTTTATATTATCATTTAGAAAATTTACTAAAAATTAAATCTCATTGTAAAGTTCCAAGTTCTACCAGCTCCTAACATCACCTCGTTACGAACATCAACACCTTTCCAAGTTGTACTTTCTGGAGTTGCTTCAATATTTGTTCTTGCAGAAGAAATATAAGTCGTATCGAATAAGTTATTCACGTTGAAACGCATTGTTAAAGCATTTTGTTTTGCTTTACCAACTTCCATACGGTAAGATAATCCAGCATCCCATAAGTTAAATGCAGGTAATTTCATTGAACCGCTTTTACCTTCTTTATCTGCTTTATCAATTGCTAAAGATCCGTAGAAATTATCATTGAATCTGTAGTTACCATCGATTTTTAATCCTTTCACGATTTCGTAGCTCGCTCCTAAGTTTACGATCAACTGTGGTGCTCCACCAACTTTTGCTCCATCAATATACAACGTATGCGTTTTAAATCCTGATGCAGGGTTTCCTGGCTCTACATAAATCGGCTCATTTGTTTCTTGATTGTAATAAGAACCTGTTACATTTGATGCATATTTCCAATCACCCCAAGAGAAAGATCCCGTTAAGGTTAATTTATCTACAGGGTAGTAAATGAAGTCCATTTCCATACCCGAGTGGATTTGCTCAACACCTACTAAAGTAGCATAACCGTTAACTTGAACTGGTTTTCCATTAGAACCAATCTCTGCTGTATCGAATCGACCTGTAGCACGAGTTACTCTATCTTTCCAAGATGTTCTGTATAAGTTTAAGTTAGCTCTTAATTTATGACTTCTATATCCATATCCTGCCTCAAATCCTAAAACTTTCTCATTTGTAAGATTAGGGTTCAATGTATTGGTATTGTTCAAATACACTCCATTATTCATAAATGGTTGACGAGAGAAATAACCAGAGTTCACAAAAACATTGTGATTTTCATTGATGTTGTAATTTGCTCCCCCTTTAATACTTCCACCTAGAATACTTTCCCAGTCTGTTTTGTATGCTTTAGCTCCAGCTTCAGTAGAACGATCATAGTTGAAATAATCTACACGTTGCATCCATTGGTTAGAGATTGCTCCTTGAACGAAAACTGAAAGATCATCTTTAGAATATTCAACTTGTCCAAATCCTCCTAACCATTTTACGTTTCCGTCATTGTGGTATCCTACTTTTTCTCTATTGTTCCAATTTACCCATGGGTTCATTGTAGCTTTAGCTTCATACGTTTGACCAACTACATAATGTTGACCTCCGTTATTTTTATTATTATTTACATAATATCCGTCAGCACCTAACAAATTGTCTAATAATTGGTAGTGGTACCCTTTATAAATACGTCCATCTAAACCAAAATCAACGGTCCAATTTTCATTTACTTTAGCATTCATGTTGATTACCGTTCCGTACCAGTCATGTGAGTTAATACTTGAACGACGTGCCCAACCACCTCTACTTTTATTTCTTGAATCATAAGCCATTACATAATGACCTTGTTGACCTGGGTTATTAGGATTATCAACTAAAGGATTTCCAGTATTCCCCCAATCTGCAATTTTTTCACCTCTATTCCAAGCAGCGATATCGTCGAAACGAACATGCCCATTAGCATCTCTAACTTCCGTACCAAAGTCTCTGTAACCGTTTGGTCCACCTCCGATCGTTCCAGTTCCACCACCGCGACCCCAAGATCCGTAAAACACAGCCCCTAAAGTCCAAGTTTCGTTGATATTAAAGTCATAGTTAATCGACATTACTGGTTTATTGTAGTAATTCGATTTGAAGTTAAAACGCTCTCCGTTATAGAATCCAGTATCAGGGTTGAATCTCTTGTTCATTTTTCCATCATTCCATTTTTGGATATTTTCGATAGAAACTGAAGTAGAACGTTGATCGTGGTCTTGTTTAGCCCCAGTGAATGTGAATTGAACATTGTGGCGAGAATCTTTTGATTTATACCCTAAACCTAAGTAATAGTTATACCCTTCAAATCCTGTACCTTCAACATATCCATTTCCTCTAGTATAACCTAATAATACCGAAGCAGACAAACCATTCTCTAATACACCTGTATTATATGAGGCTAATCCTTTGAAGTAATCACCTGTACCTACACCCGCAGATATTGTTCCACCTTCGCGCGCATCAGAAGTACGTGTTAACACGTTAATAGTTCCTCCCACAGATGAAATCGCAATCTTAGAAGAACCTAAACCACGTTGAACTTGCATCGCAGAAGTCACGTCTGATAAACCAGCCCAGTTTGACCAGTATACAGCTCCGCCTTCCATATCATTAACAGGCATACCGTTAATTAATACAGCAACGTTTCTTTGGTCGAATCCACGAATATTAATATTCGAGTCTCCATACCCTCCACCACCTTTAGATGCATACACTGAAGGTGTTGTGTTTAAGATTTCAGGAAATTCTTGAGATCCCAATTTTTCTTGAATCTCAGCTGCTTTAATTGTAGATACAGCTACTGGAGTTTTACGGTCTTTAGCAACGTCCGCAACTCCCATGATAACGATATCCGCTAACATGTTTTCGTCTGGGTTTAAAACGATATTTCCAATGTTTGCAACTTGGTTTGCATCAACTTTGAAAGCTACTGTTTTAGACTGATAGCCAATAAAAGAGATAACAACTTCTCCTTTATCGCCTGTTACATTTAAAGTAAACACTCCATTTGCATCCGTAGATGTTCCATTTTGTGTTCCCTTAACCAATACAGTTGCACCAGGTAAACTCATATTAAGCTCACCGTCGATAACCGTACCCTTTACTTTGTTTTGTGAAAATGCAGATGTTGACGTAATCACCATTACGATAAACAACATCCAGTTCTTCAAGTTTCTCATTTTGTAAGTGTAAGTGATAAATTAATTTCACCGCAAATGTACAAAAAGATACACCTTAAATGTTACGAAATTATTAATTTTAACGTGCGACCCAATTTATTGAATTCTAAACGCTTTTATTTCGCAAGTAATAATTCAGCAAAAACGCTGTAGAACTATCGTGTTTCAGTACATTATTCGAAATAATTTCCTCCTGAATATTTTTTGCCAATACCTTGCCATACTCTACACCAAATTGGTCAAAACTGTAAATATTCCAAATCACACCTTGTATAAAAGTCTTGTGTTCATACAAAGCAACAAGTGCGCCTAGTGATTCTGGTGTTAATTTATCGATCAAAAGCGTATTTGAGGGTTTATTTCCTGTAAATTCTCTGAAATTTTGAATCAACGGATCTTCGTTTTCCCCTTCTTGAGTTGCTTCTTTTCCATTTAACAACGCTTCAGTTTGCCCAAAAAAGTTAGACATCAAGATATTGTGGTTGCTGTCTTTAGGCGAAAAGGGCTGAACGAAACCGATAAAATCAACAGGAACAATTTTAGTCCCTTGATGAAACAACTGAAAAAAAGCGTGTTGCGCAGATACCCCAACTTCTCCCCAAATCAACGTTCCTGTCTCATATGGAATGGAAACTCCTTCTCGGTTCTTATCTTTTCCATTGCTTTCCATAATCATTTGCTGTAAATGAGCAGGGAATTTTTCTAAAAATTGACTATACGGAACGACTGCCTCTGTCTCATATCCATAGAAATTATTATACCATACACTTAGTAGCGCGCAAACGACAGGTATATTATTTTCGAAAGAAGCCGTTCTAAAATGTTCATCCATCTTATTTGCTCCCTTCAATAATCGCTCAAAATTAGGATAGCCAATAGCTAAAGCAATAGACAAACCAACAGAACTCCATAAAGAGAAGCGCCCTCCAACATAGTCCCACATAGGGAAAACATTTTCACTCTTCACCCCGTAGGCGATTGCGCGATCAATCTCTGCCGTTACACCAACTAGATGTGTGCTTATTGCTTCTTTTTCCATTTTAGCCGACAACCATTGAACGACTTTATCGGCATTTAAAACAGTTTCTTGCGTAGTAAATGTTTTAGAAACAAGTAACACCAAGGTTGTTTCAGGATTTAATTTATCCAATACCGCATATAAATAATCATCGTCTACATTAGAAATAAAATGTGTATTTAGGTGATTGCGGTAATTTTCAAGTCCTTGTACCACCATTTTAGGTCCAAGATCAGATCCTCCGATTCCAATATTAATTACATCCGTAAATGGCTGGCCTGCACTAGAGGTATAGGTTCCATCAATTACCTGGGTTACAAAACCTTGCATGCGACTTCTAGTTTGGTGTATTTCATCCAAAACATTTACTCCATCAACCACGATAGAGGCGTTAGGGGTAAAATCGCGTAAAGCCGTATGCAATACGGCTCTATTTTCTGTCTTATTTAACTTGCTTCCCGTAAACAAGGCTTCAATTGCTTGTTTTAACTTCACCTCTTCCCCTAATTCAATTAGGTAAGTTAACGTTTCTTTGGTGATCTTGTTTTTAGAGTAATCAAGTAAAAAATCATCAAACTGAATATTGAGTGAATTCCCTCTACTAGGATCCTCTCTAAAGAGGTCTTGCATTTTAATAAACTTCATTTGCTCAAAGTGCTCGAGTAGTTTACCCCATGCAGCAGTACTAGTAGGATCAATTGTGTGTAACATTTTGACTTAAAACAGCTATTATTGATTAAATTTTTCTTTTATCATTGCGTCCAATTCCTCTTTCAAGGGTTGGATGTATTCTTTATAAGCAGGAATATCCTTTTTATCCATTGGTTCCGAATTCGGTAAAACTTGTCCTAATGGATCTACCTGAACCCCGTTTTTCCAAAATCGATAACACACGTGCGGTCCCGTTGCTAACCCAGTACTTCCAACCAATCCGATCGTTTGTCCTTGATCCACATATTGTCCTTTTCGAACGAGAATCTTAGACATATGCAAATATTGAGTTGAGTAGGTACCGTTGTGTTTTACTTTGACGTAGTTTCCATTTCCAGCAGTATAACCTGTACGTTCTACAACTCCAGAAGCTGTTGTCATAATAGGTGTACCACTAGGTGCTGCATAATCCGTTCCGTTGTGTGATTTCCATTTTTTCTGAACAGGATGGAATCTACTTTTAGTATATCTCGACGTGATTCGAAAAAATTTCAATGGTGCTTTTAAGAACATACTTTTCATTGGACGTCCAAGCTCATCATAATAGTCTTTTCCCTTCGCACCAGGTCTTTGGTATGGGAAAGAATACAAATCCTTTCCTCTATAATTAAAATACGCTGCCTCCACTTTAGAAATACCTACATAAACCGTATCATTGATGTATTTTTCTTCAATTGTAACAGCGAAGCGATCTTCTGGTTGTAATTTAAAAAAGTCGATTGACCAAGCGAATATCTGAGACATACGCGTTGCAAGTGATTGATCCACCCCTTCCTTACTCAAACTGATCGAAAGAGAGCCATCAATAGTCGAAGCAACGGTTCTTCTGCGGATGGTAACAGGATAGGTCATGGTATAAGCCGTAATGGTATCACGTAAGTCAATTACTTGATAACCTGAAATATTGGGGTGATAGACAAAAGCAGCCAATTTATCTGGATTATCTTTATATTTAATCAACGTGTACGGTTGACCGGCACGTATACCTCTAACATTAATCGTATCTTTTACTTTGGTAACAATGTTGTGAACATCAGAAGCATTGAGGTTGTAGTTGCCAAAAATCTTACCTAGGTTATCTCCAGACCGAATCGTATCCTCTTTTACGACATAATCTTTCAAATTAAACCCATATAATTCAGCCACTATTTCCTCTACCGTTTCTTGTTCAGCATCCTCACTTACTTCTATTTCCGCTTCTTTTTTACAAGAAGAAAAAAGAAGTAGCCCTGTTAACAACATAAAAATATTATACTTCAAACCTTCTTTTTTTCAATTTTAAACCAATCCTTTTCCCCAATTCTGTTTTTCTTCTTCCGACCATAGGGCAGGGAAGAAAATTCTCTTTTGATATTCTGGCAACATGTATTTCTTCCAATCACTTCCTCCTGTTGCTTCCTTGGTAACACCAGTACTTTCCAAGTATTTCAGCGCTGTTTTGTAGTGCCCTATTACCCAAGTCACATTCACGGTATAATCGTAGTGTCTCATGGCCTGAATTAATTCTGGACACTCCTTTGCTTCTTTGGGAAGTTCAACAAATTTCTGCCATAAATTTGTTTTTTCATAATCTTTCATTGCTTTAACAAAAGTTTGACTGTATTTTCTTTCAAACTCTCCCAGCAAATAGGTCTTTTCACCAGTCTGATAATTTTTCCCAGCCGCTTGCCAATACATAAACTCTAACGCATCTTCTTCCGAAATATTTTCTGTTATTTCGTGAATAAAGCGTTTATCGATTAAATTCTTCCAATCCGTAGAGCCAAATTCAATCAAGCGATATTGTGCACTTTGAAAACCGCTCGCTGGTGCTAGTGTATTGCGGAACTTGTTGTACTGATCTACATTCATTCCGTCACCCATAATGCTAAAAGAATTAGTCAACATATCAAAATATCGGCTAATTCTCATCAATTTATCTGTAAATACATCCACCTCAATTTGCGCTGTTGCAGCTAATTGTTCAATCTCCCATAGGATCATCTTAAACAATAATTCATTCACTTGATGGTACATAATAAACACCATCTCATCCGGATACAAGGTACGTTGAATCTGCAAACCGAGCAAGGCATCTGTTTGAATATAATCCCAATAAGTCAGTGGCTTAGCATACACTAATCCTTCTAAGTGAACGTTGGGATTTTGTCCCATTTTAGTAAACTTTTCTTCTAAGCTTTTTATATGTTGATTGGTTAAATCATTCATTGTCTATTCTTGTTTTAGAGTTGAAACTAACCCCTGGTATTCTTCTAAGTCCGCTTTCAAAGATCCAACAGCTAAACTGGCTTTAATTCGCAAAGGCACTTTATTAGCGTCTGCTGATACCCAAACAGTTAAACTCTCTTTTTCTTTAAAAACACGCCCAGCCATTACGTAGGGTCTGAAGGTTAAGGCTTTAATTTTTCCAAATTTAGTCTTTAATTCTGTTGTTCCTAAATACAACAGTTTAAAACGGAAAACTTCGCCATCAAAAAACATATCGATTTCAACAGCTTCATTTTTCTTTAGGTGATCCAATTTGGGATTATTTCTCAAATAGTAGAAAGCAGAGACGATATCCTGTACATTGGCTACAATAGGATACGTCGTTTCTTTATTCTTTTCGTAATCTTTGACTAAGACGTTATTTTTGGCATAATTAAAAAAGCCTTCTTGGTCTTTGGTGTAACCTCCTTCATCGATTTTTCGAATAAAACGATGAGGCACAACTTGTCCTTTTTCAAAATAACTTTGATAGTCATCATAAACTTTAAAAAACACTTTGGAAAGTCCGGTAGTATAGCCAATTCCCTTGGCATGATACATCGTTTGACCTTTATAGGTCACTTCAGACAGTTGCATTTCAGCAATACCTGCATTCAAAATACCATACGACACTCTGAACTTCAAGTACTCACCTGCTTTAAATGCTTGTGGTTTAGTCTGTGCAACCGAAAGAGTCACACAACATAGGAAGGTATAAAAAACAAATAAAACTTTTTTCATAGTCGGCTAATTTTATTCAAAAATAACAAACAAAAAAACCCAGTCAAATAATTGACTGAGTTTTTATGCTATTAACCAACCAAAAAACTATAAATTATGAAAAATTTATTACACTCAAATAAAGCTTATGACATCTCTATTTTTGCGAGTGCAAATGTACAGTTTTTTATTGATTATTCATATATCTTATATCTTTTAACCTCACTTTAACGACAACGTCCTAAAAATGAGTGTTTTTAAGATATCCTTAACTCAGATTATAGCGTACCTCTTAACTCTTGCTCACGCTCAATTGATTCAAAAAGCGCCTTAAAGTTACCTGCACCGAATCCTCTTGCACCCATTCTTTGAATAATTTCGAAGAATAAAGTTGGACGATCTTCTACTGGTTTAGTAAAGATTTGCAATAAGTATCCTTCTTCATCTGCATCAACTAAGATACTCAATTTTTGAAGCTCTTTAATATCTTCTTTCATCATATCCATGTGCACACCTAAACGGCCAGGGATTGCATCATAGTATGCTTGCGGTGGAGCAGACAAGAATTCAACTCCTCTTGCTCTCATTTCCCCAACTGTTTTGATGATATCATCTGTTGCAACAGCAATATGTTGAACTCCAGGACCATTATAGAAATCTAAATACTCTTCTACTTGCGATCTTTTCGCTCCTTCAGCAGGTTCGTTGATCGGGAATTTAATACGTCCGTTACCGTTTGACATTACCTTACTCATCAAAGCAGAATACTCTGTGTTAATTTGTTTGTCATCAAACGATAAGAAGTTTACGAATCCCATTACATCTTCGTACCATTTTACCCATGTATTCATTTCATTCCATCCCACGTTTCCTACCATGTGATCCACGTATTTCAAACCAACTGGTTTTGGATTGTATTCGCTTTCCCATTTAACGAAACCAGGCAAGAACACACCGTTGTAGTTCTTTCTTTCTACGAACATGTGTACCGTTTCTCCATACGTATAAATACCTGCGCGTACTGTTTCGCCGAATTCGTCTTTTTCAACAACAGGCTCCATGTATGATTTTGCACCACGGCTTGTTGTTTCTTCATATGCTTTGCGAGCGTCCTCTACCCAAAGTGCAACTACTTTAATTCCATCACCGTGTTGTACGATGTGGTTATTCAATTCAGACTCTGCTGTTAATGGTGTAGTTAAAACGATGCGAATTTTATCTTGTACTAAAACATAAGATGCTCTGTCTTTTACTCCTGTTTCTAATCCAGCATACGCTAAAGATTGGAATCCGAAAGCTGTTTTGTAGAAATGAGCAGCTTGTTTAGCGTTACCCACGATAAATTCTACGTAATCTGTTCCTAATAGAGGTAAGAAATCTTGTGCTCCTTCAAATATCTTTTCTAAGCCAAATTCAACCGACTTTACTTCTTTACTCATAATATAGTTTTTATTGTTGTTTATTTTTATTTACTTTTCTTTTGCTATTCTTCTAACCACGATTGGTAGTATTTATCGTCTGCAATTTTCATTGCTTCTTCCGTAACCATCAGCGGTTTAAATGTATCAACCATAACAGCTAATTCTTCCGTTACTGTTTTACCGATAGAGCGCTCTGCAGCTCCTGGATGCGGTCCGTGTGGAATTCCAGCAGGGTGCAACGAAATATGTCCAGGTGCGATATCATTTCGGCTCATAAAATCTCCATCGACATAATACAATACCTCATCACTGTCGATGTTACTGTGGTTGTAAGGTGCTGGAATTGCGTCAGGATGATAGTCATAAAGTCGCGGAACAAAAGAACAAACGACGAAACCTGCCGTTTCGAATGTTTGATGCACTGGTGGTGGTTGGTGAATACGTCCCGTAATCGGTTCAAAATCGTGAATAGAAAACGCATAAGGATAGTTGTATCCATCATATCCCACGACATCAAAAGGATGGGTTGCATACACCATCTCGAAGATTTCATCTTGTTTTCTCAACTTGATTAAGAAATCCCCCTTTTCGTCATAGGTTTCTAGATTTTCAGGACGACGGATATCTCTTTCACAGAAAGGAGAGTGCTCCATCAACTGACCAAACCAGTTTCTATAGCGTTTAGGCGTATAAAAAGGGTGTTTAGATTCAACGATAAACAAACGGTTATCTTCGGTATCGAAGTCCATTTTATAGATCATTCCCCTTGGAATCACTAAATAATCTCCGTATTTAAAGGTTAAATTTCCTAAAAAAGTTCGCAGTGTTCCTGAGCCCTTGTGGATAAAAATCAACTCATCTGAATCGGTATTCTTATAGAAATAATCCTCCATTGATTGTTTAGGAGCCGCTAATACAATGGTACAGTCACTATTGGTCAAAACTGCTTTTCGGCTTTCTAAAAAATCATTTTCGGGTTCTACTTGGAAACCTCTCAGTCGGTAAGATTGAATGTTATTTGCTTTCGCAATTTTAGGTGCGACAGAATACTGTTTTCGTATTTCTTTCACCTGTGTTGGTCGGTGTACATGGTACATATTCGTTGACATACCGTCAAATCCAACTGTACCAAACAATTGTTCATAATATAAGTCACCGTTCTCCTTGCGGAAAATCGTATGACGTTTAGGGGGAATACTCCCTAAGCGATGATATAAAGGCATAATTACTTATAGTTTTAAGGTTGGTAAAAAAATAATATAAGTAAAAGTCTCTCATTCAGGATTTCTCTTGATCAGAAACTTAATATAAGCCAATAAACCGTCCCATTGTATGTTCATAATATCACAAATATCGACATAAAATTGATATATCCAACTTTATAACCAAATTTTATTTGTGTATTGGTAAAACACAGCCTGTTAGCCCCCTTTAAATCTTAATTAAAACCAAAACCCAACAGAGAAAGAAGTGTAGCTACTCCCCGTATCTGGAGAATATCCGTACTTCACTTCTATAGGTCCAATCATCGTTTGCATTCCGTATCCGATGGCATAACCTGAATACTTAGACTTGAACAACCAATCTGATCCAGAAAAGATATCTTCTCCTACATTAGCAAAATTAGCCGTAAAATTTATATGGTGCTTTTTAACTATCTCATAGTCCAAATTCAACGACCCAGTGATATACGAATTGCCAGTAATACTCAACAAGTCATACCCCAAAAATGGAATGATATTATCGCGTTCTGCAAATCCATAGCCCCCTAAGAAATACATGAATCCTATAGATGGGGTATTGCCAATAGTTGCCCCCATACGCGAACGCAAATCGACGTACAACTTATCTGTCAATCGTTTAGCATACCCAACCTGTCCGGTAATGGTGGAGAAATTTTGGAAATTACTGAGATAATCTGACGAATAAAAGTAGTTTTTATACTCCCCTTTGAACATAAATCCCTTGCGTGGAAAGTACTTATTGTCGTAGGTATCAAACGTAAAGTTGGCAAACCCTCCTAAATAAGTCGAGCGATCAAAAACACTTTCATTTACCGATAACGTATTGCTCTTAATATCAAAATAACGATGTTCTAACCCGACAGTCAACAGGAATTTCTGTTGATAAAAAGTCTGAAATACCAATCGGTTTTCTACATCTTTATAATCGACATTAAACTTAGCAGGTAAACTCGATAGATCAATTTCTGGTGGCAATTCGAAGCGATCGTTATCTGCTAGCATTTTAAAGCGCAAATCACTGCTAAATTGATTGAATTTAGAATTGATTCCCACACTCCAATAGAAACCATTATCAACAAAATAATTAAAATTGTAACGCACATTATCCCCTACAGCCACATCTAAAGACGCAACATCACTTTTCATCAATAGATTTTTCTGCGTCACGTTAACCAAGGCAGCAGATTTATACAATCCATCATAGTGAACCCCCAACTTTAAGTAACGCTTAATCGGATTTTCAACGATATCCAACACCAGCTCATCCCCATCTCCATTTTGATCAAAGCGATACGAAATACTGCTAAAGTTGTCTGTTGCGTTCAACTGATCTATTCCCTTTTCTAAATCGTCAAAAGAAATAGAACTCTCCGGTTTAAAACCTAATTTTCCGTGAACATAGCGTCTTGTATATCGCGTTAATCCATTAATATCAATAGAATTAACATACAGGTCTTCTTTGTATTTCGGCACGAATTGCTTTTGTAACACATCCTTTCTACCCCCAATCTTCTTTATTTCGTCGAGTTTTACCTGAGCTGCTTCTACTCCTCTTTCGATAATAGCCTTTCCTTCTTCAAAGGAAATAACCGTATAACCTGAAATATCGGGTTTGATATAAATATCAGTCATATCCACCTTGTTCTTCATCTGGTTAATGGTGGAATAGTTGGAGATTTGAAGGAGTACATCAGCTGCTCCATTGATATCTTCCATTGTTTTAAGCCCATCCTGCACATCTACTCCGATGACAATATCCGCACCAAGTGCGCGCAATTCATCAATGGGATAGTTGTTGACAATTCCACCATCGATTAAGTGTTTGTCGTCAATAACAACGGGCGCAAACAAAGAGGGAAACGCACCACTAGCCAAAATAGCTTGTGGTAAATAACCCGAATCAATCAAGACCGGCTTACCCGTTTCAATATTAGTCGCAATGCACAAAAAAGGGATATTCAACTCGTTAAAATCTCGCACGTGTCTCACATGAGCGAGTAACTTATTCATCAAGTTGTAATTGTACATTCCCCTAGAGAATGCTTTGGGCAACCCAATTTTAAACTTATCAAAAGGCAAAGTCAACGCATAAATCTCGTCGTTTTTCTTTTCGTAGAAAGACTTTGACACACGTGGAATATAATCGCGAATTAGCGCTGTTGCATCAATACTGCTGAAGATAGAATCTAGTTCCGCAGCGGTATAACCCGAAGCGTACAATCCACCAACAATGGCCCCCATACTCGTTCCTGTAATGTAGTCTACCTGTACTCCTTGTTCTTCTAATACTTTTAGAACACCAATATGAGCCAGTCCTTTTGCACCACCTCCACTCAATACAACACCAACTTTTGGGCGTTCTTCCTGCTGAGCAAAACTACTCCCAGTAATCAAGGTCATTGCTAATAATACGATAATGCTGCGCATAGTTATCCTCTTTTAATGCTACTAATTTACTTCAAATGTTCCAATAAAACTTTGGTTTTTGCTTTTCCAATTATACTTTCTACCTCTGTTACAGGCGCTTCCTTAATTCGCTTCACGGATTTAAAGTGATTAAGCAACTTGGTTTTTGTTTTTTCACCAATACCTGGCACTTCATCCAATTGACTGCTAATTGCATTTTTACTGCGCTGATTGCGGTGGAATGTCAACCCAAAACGGTGTGCCTCATCCCGAAGGTGAATAATAACTTTCATCGTTTCTGATCGCTTATCTAAATACAAAGGATAGCTATCGCCAGGATAAAAGATTTCCTCCAAGCGCTCTGCCAAACTAATAATGGGTATTTTACCCCTCAAGCCCAAATCTTCTAAGCTCTTTAGAGCGACCCCTAACTGTCCTTTTCCACCGTCAATGACAATCAGATCAGGCAATGCTTCTTTCTCCTCTAGTAAACGCTTGTATCTTCTAAACACAATCTCTTGCATGGAAGCAAAGTCATTGGGGCCTTCCACTGTTTTAACATTAAAATGGCGATAATCTTTTTTACTAGGCTTACCATCTTTGAACACAACACAAGCCGCCACAGGATTGGTTCCTTGAATATTGGAGTTGTCAAAACACTCAATATGTCTGGGTTCTGTAGGCAATCGTAGGTCCTTCATCATCTGTTGCATGATTCGCTTCACATGGCGATCGGGATCAACGATTTTCATTTGCTTCATCTGATCCATGCGATAGAACTTCGCGTTGCGCTCAGACAAATCTAACAAGGCCTTTTTATCCCCCATCTTAGGAACAGTAACTTTAATATGTTCTCCCAAATCCACTTCAAAGGGCGTCAACACTTCTTTGGTCAGTAATTCAAATCGACTTCTAATCTCTACAATGGCCAATTCAAGTAATTCGGCATCTGTTTCTTCTAGTTTCTTTTTCAACTCTAAATTGTGGGAGCGAATAATCGCACCATACGACACTTGTAAGAAATTGACATAAGCAGTTGATTCATCCGAAAGGATAGAAAACACATCTACATTTCCAATTTTAGGGTTCACAATCGTCGATTTTGCTTGATAATTTTCAAGCAATTCAATTTTCTCTTTGACTTGCTGCGCTTCTTCAAAACGCATGGCAGCAGCCAATTCAAGCATATAGGTTTTAAATCCCTTGAGACTTTCTTTGAAGTTACCTTTTAAGATATCGCGTATTTCGGTAATTTTCTTCTCGTATTGTTGAACGGATTCATGTTCTTCGCAAGGTCCACCGCAATTGCCAATATGATATTCCAAGCACACTTTAAACTTTTCGCTGCGAATATTTTGCTGTGTGAGATCTAAGCTACAGCTGCGAATGGCATAGAGTTCTTTAATCAACTCTAATAAAGTACTCACCGTTTTGGTACTGGTGTAAGGTCCGTAGTATTCTGAACCGTCTTTTACCATGCGACGCGTAGTAAAAACACGAGGGAAGGGTTCTTTCTTAATACAAATCCAAGGATAAGATTTGTCGTCTTTAAGCAAGACATTATATCGCGGTTGGAGTTGCTTAATCAGATTGTTTTCTAGCAGTAGTGCATCGGTCTCTGTTGGCACAACAATGTGCTTGATTTTGACAATCTTCTTCACTAAGACATTCGTTTTGGCGTTGTCGTGAATTTTGTTGAAATACGAGCTAACTCTCTTCTTGAGGTTTTTAGCCTTACCGACATACAAAATTTTACCTTCTTTATCAAAATATTGATATACACCTGGTTGATCCGGTAAGGTTTGAATTTGTAACGCTAACTCTTCTTTTATTTGCATCTACTCCATGATTAAGCAACAAAATTAAAGTTTAAATAGATGAGAACAAAAAAGCGATGAAAATTCATCGCTTTTTCCCATTTAAATTAATCAATTATAATGGATATAACTCCTCTATTTTTATCTGTCTAAAAAGATAAAGCTAACTATTTTTCGCCGAAGTATTTATAGGCTGGTCTATCGTATTAAAATCAAGGTTTAGCCTTAAACAACTTAATACTGATCCCCAAAACCAGAACCATACAAACAATGGCAACCCAAAACCAAGCAGGAGGAAATACCCAAAAGTTCATCCCTGCCCATAGTAGCAATAACACTGCAAATATTTTAAACCGATAGGTAATTATAAGTTCCATTACTGTCTTTACTTTCTAAGGATATAATCCATATGGATTATGTGTTTTACTTCATTTTTGCATACCCTTTTTCTAGTGTATCTTTTTACTTATTTCCGACCAGCATTCCGGTTTGCTCCTTTGCATTCCGGATTGCCAGCTATATAGAAACAACACGTTTTATCTTATTTAATTTTTTTATATTGATGGGACAATACTGCAAATACAACTGCACTTGCTTCATCTTTTTGAAATCCATGAACAAACGCTAAAGTTTTTCTTCCATTCCACTCATCATCCGGATCATTGATTTCCTTTATAAAATTGAGCATTTTAACCTCTCTCGCTTTTAAGGATGGATTTGCTTCTGGGCTAACCGTCCAAGCTTGATTTGTCACCAACAACTGCTTCATATACATTTTCACTGTAGCTGAATAATTCGTATCTTTAATCAACTGTTCTGCATCTGAAGTCATTATTTTCGTTACTTCTTGCTCTGTAGGCGTTACATATGCATTAGTCACTAGACCCGCAAAATTTGGATTTGCCCATGCTTTTCCTTCAACTTTACTGATCATGTCTTTAGTCGAAACATATTCGCTATACACACTGCTTGCATTTTCAATAGCAGAAATTACACTACCCCAATTTGCTTGTGTGCCATTTTGCACCTCCATTGCTTGTTGTCCTACTTCACTTTTTCCTTCATCTGTACTACATGAAGCAAACAACAATCCCAATACTGCGCATATATAAATCTTTTTCATAGTTTTGCCTTTTAAATTAATGTTCGTTCTTTTTTATTGAATTAAATCATTTAACAACTAGAAATGTATTTGACCTGTTGTGATTTCAAAAGCAAACTTAGAGGGTTTGATCAAAAAGCACAAGTTTTCCCTATATATACAAGGGAAGGATTGTAAATAAGAAAGGTGTTTTTTGTAAAATGCCTGATTTTAAATAAGTTAAATCTCGCAAATTAGCCAAGTGGAAAATTTGTAAGTTTAATGGAAAATTTGTAAAAAACACTGACCATCAGTGTTTTATAAAACACAAAAAAACATTACCTTTAAAAAAAACACTTTTAAAACCTTACAAAATGTTTTTAAAAAAACTCTTGATTCTTTTTTTTGTAACTCTTAGTGGAGGCTTTTGCTCTAATGTATCTGCTAAAAACAACGCAGATTATAAAAAATGGTCTTTATCTGATTTACTTTTCAGCATTAATTCGGATTTATTAAGCCCTGCTGAAAAGGAAATTTACTTAGAATACTACCTTCAAAAAGCAAAAAGAGAACAAGTGCCGGAAGCGATTATCGTTGGTTATCGCAAAAAAGTTTTTCAAGAGAAGGAATATGATCAACAAATACTATATGCGGATAGTTTACTCACGTATACCCAAACACTAAATGATATAAAAGCCGTAGGCTCTGCCTATAATATAAAAAGTTATGTTGCCTATCTGAACAAAAACTATAAGACAGCCTTAGAATATGGATTAAAAGCAGAAGATTATTTACAAAAATCACAAGATGAATACACCCTCAATAAAGTAAAAAGTTCGATAGGTTCCATTTACTACCATTTGGAAGAGTATGAAAAATCGGAAAAATCGACCAAAGAAGCGCTGTTGTACTACCAAAGTAAGCTCAACGATACAAGCAATGCGTATAACAACCTTAGAGGTTATATCACCAATGTATTTTCTTTAAGCAAAACCCATTTTCGCCAACAAAAAAACGACACCATTCAAATTTTATTAGAAGAGGGCTATCAAGCGATTAATCGCCTTACTTCTAAAGACAAAGTCTTAGAAAGCGCGTACTTTGATTTGATCAATGGCATGTACAACCATCGTTTAAAGCAATATGCGACCTCTGATTCTCTACTAACAAAATCATTGGCTCCTATTCAAACGAATGGTGATTTTGCCAATGAACATTTAATCTATCTGTATCTAGGAAAAAATGCGTGGGAAACCAATCAACCGGAACAAGCGCTACCTTATTTTGAAAGAATAGAAAAGCTATACCAAGAAACTAACTTTGCCAATATAGAGCTCAGTGAAGCTTTCGATTACTTAATTACCTACTACCAAGGCAAGAAAAATTTAGAAAAGGAGTTACATTACACCAAATTATTGATGGGACTATCGTCTGAATTACACAAGAAGAACAGCAAATTGAGTTCTTTTATGCATATGCATTTAGACACTAAAAAACTAGAGGCATCACAGAAAAAATTAGAGTATGAATTATCTAGAAGTAAATCTAAAATAAAAGGGTTATATGGTGTGGTAACTGTACTCATACTTGTTGTACTCCTTGGTCTTATCTACTACCAAAAGAAGCAGCAAAAGCTTCAACTACAGTACAAACATCTGGTTTATCGTTCCCCTCAAGAAATAGTTCACCTTGTAGAACACCTCGAAGAACCTGCAGCAAACCCCATTTCTATTGGCAACACTGAAGTCAATCAGCCGTTGAGTACTATGCAAGTACTCAGCAAAAAACTGGAGGATTTTGAAGGTAAAAAAGGGTTCTTGCAAAAGATAACACAGGATGAACTGGCTCGTCAGTTTGGAACGAATCGCAATACACTTTCTAAATTTTTCAACGAGGAAAAGAACATCAACTTTTCGGATTACCTCAAACAACTTCGAATTCAACATGCAGTACGAGAATTGACGTATAACCCCAAACTTCATTTACTCAACCTCAATGGTTTAGCCGATGAATTTGGTTTTGGAAATTCAAAGAGCTTTTCCACTGCCTTTAAAGAAATCACCAAGCTATCCGTGACAGATTTCATCAAAATGCGCAAACAAGATGAAGATTTTAAAGATATAGATCAAAAACAACCAGAAGCCTAAAAAATAAAGCGATGAAATTCATCGCTTTTTTCTATCAATATACAGTTTAGAAATAAGTTCTATTTCTGTTTATCAATAACTAAATCTCTAACTTTTTTTGCTCCTCGCATACCAAGTCTATGATATTCAAAATAAGAATAACTCTTTTCAAATGGTACAGCCTGTGGACCAACGCTGTTAATAGTCAAATATTTTGCCAATGACAGTTCTGAACGGCTTGATTTGTACAATTCGAATAAGTTTAATCGCTGCTCCAATTTATTGTCAACTAGGTTATAACGGACCTCTATCAAACGCTGCATTATAGGGCTTTTTCTTTTGCCATCAGAAGAAAGCAGCTCTACTTTTGAGTTAACAAAACGCACAACCCGTTTATCCATAGGATCGATCTCAAACTGCCAATAATTAACTCCAGTAGCATCATAAACAAAATAATCTGTATTGATCTTATTGACCTTTGCTGCTTTAACTTTTTTAATCAAACCGTTGAAATGTTTTTTGTTGTTAAAAAAAAAGTAACTTTTATCTTTTGCTATTAAAGGAAGAAAAGACACTATCTCCATAGTATCGTAAAAATCTGCTAAGCGATCAGATACAAATAAAGAAGTATCATAAAAAGTTGAATTTTTGTTGAATCCTCCTTTTTCTTGTATTAGCAACTCTCCTTGGTTGTTGTTTTCATAGATAGTTCCCGTATAGGAAAACAGCTGTTTGTCATACGGATCAACGCGATACTGATCATAAGTCTTTTGAAGAATATCCAACAACTCTTCTTTGGCGTCAAATCGCATTTCAATCACGATAGTATTTAACGATTGATCGATACAAATCACCTCTTGCCTCACCGTTTTAATATTCCCATAGGTTGGATGCACTAGGGTAACATCTACGATATCTTCACTTAATTCTATTGCACCATGTGCATCCGAAACACCGATTATGGTATTCGTTTGGGAGTCATAAACCACAACATCAGCAACGAATTGTTGTGTACTACAATCTTGAATAATCGTTTGTCCAAAAGAATTTCCTATTATTAAAAATAAAAAACACCATATACTTAGAATTACTCTCATCTATTCTACTTTTCAAACCCAAAGAGAAATTTCACCTTTCTCTTTGGGTTTTAATATTTATTAGTTTAAATTACTATAGTATTTGATACCATAACGATACGTTGCCATTCCAATAAGCAACGTTTCTTTCACATCCGTTGTCAGATTCTTATCCTCTTGTACTGCTTGCTCCATCGTTTTAGAATAGGCTACAAAAGAATCAATATAACCTTCTTTTACCGCTTCATAAGAACTAGCATATAGCTGTAAAATCTGAACAAATGCAGGATCTGCCTTTGTTCCATTAGAAGAAAACACGCGATCATAATAGGCTGTGCCTTCCGTATAGCTCTCTCCTGGTTGCAGTTTTAAAGAGTTGTAGAAAGCAGGATAATCTACTACATCCTCCATAATTTGAGCATCAGGATACAAGATTGCAACCTCTTTTTTTATTCTTTTTACTATAGCCTCATCACGTGCCTCTACGTCACTAATAGCGCTGTATTGATCCATATCATTTAAGATATTATTCACAACAACATAATGGTTATATCCAATTACATCGAATTTATTTCCAACATGCTTCACCTCTTCTAATACCTGTAAATCAGGCAATCCCAAGTCTATCGTTATCTTTTCCTGTTTCGTAACCTCATCAATAGAAGAAGCAACACCTATTATCAAAGTTATGGGGAGACTTGGAGATTCCTGATATTGTTTCAACATCGCATCACCATCTGCATTTAGAAACTGCTTCACACCTCTCCACAGTTTCCCCCAAAACTTAAGAGGAGCTGAAAGATCTGGTGGAGTTGTATCATTTTCAACAGATACAAGGTATTGAGTTGTTAGTTGCGCATAGGCATTGACATCAACAACTTCAGTACTATTCATCTCTTGTGTTACGGTATTAATTACCGAGTCATTCTCTTTGTCACATGATACAACTACAAAAGCAAAAATAAACGGCAGTAAAAAAAAATTTTGTTTTTTTCATTTTTTAAACATTTTTATAGATTCCATCCCTTACGATAAATCTATTGATTACTACATTACTTTATTTGTTTCTCAATAGTATTCCGGACTACTATTACTAAACAAAAGATTTTTTCAAAACCTTTCAAACAAACTTAACTCGATGCACAAAAAAGAACAAGGTTTTGTTCGATGCACATCGAACCATTTGTCAATCAACATCGAACCATTTAACAAAATACTTAGTATCAATTTATTAGAAATAGGATTAAAGGAAGTAAGGAATAATTGTCACGCTGGCATACAAATTGTTCCATAAAAGAAGAATTGTCAAAATGAGAATTTAGGAGGGGGAATTTCTTTAAAAAATCAAAAAACTCGCACAATGTTATTAAAAAAACGTTTATTTTTATCCTTTTTCCTTTTTTCAAGTTTTCTCGGGATTGCGGCTTCCTCTTTGTGTAACGAATCTATTTTTAAACATTGGTCGAAGCAAGAATTACTTTTTTGCGTCACAAATGATCTCCTTAATTCAGTTGATCAATCTATTTGCATTGAAAACTACCTGCAAAAGGCGAAAGAAGAGAACCTAGTAAAAGCCATTATCAATGCATACCGCAAAAAAACGCTTTTGCCTAGCTTCTATGAAACGAAAAGCAAGTCCGCGGATAGCCTTCTACAATACGTACCAAACGCAAAAGACAAAAAAGATGTCGAGAAAGCGCTACATTATCCCAAGCTTTTGATGGATATATTATCCAAATTACACCAAACCAACGACCAACTCCGTTCCTACATTCACACCTATTTAGATATCAATAGACAAAAACCATCTAAACGAAAACTCGAACAGGAACTTTTTTCTAGTCCATTTTGGATCAAGGAATTAAACAGTCTAGCCTATCTTCTTTTTTTGATTGTTATTGGGGGCGTACTTTATCTCAAAAAGAGACGACAAAATATGCAGAAGCGCTATAAACAGGTCATACGGGAATTGTATCATCCCTATAAAGAGGATTGGAACAAGAGTCAACAAGCATCAGAATTCAATATTTCGTTAACTGAATCGATAAAGACGGAGCAATTGATTACGTTGTCATCTGTACTTCATAAAAAATTAGCCTATTTTGAAGAGTCAAAAAGGTACCTACAAAAAATAACCCTAGACGAACTCGCTCGTCAATTGGGTACGAATCGCAATACGTTATCTAAATTCTTCAACGAAGAAAAACAGATCAGTTTTCCAAACTATCTCAAGCAGCTTCGCATTCAACACGCAATGTATGAACTAACGCATGATCCTAAACTTTATGAACTCAATTTGACGGGATTAGCGCATAAATTTGGTTTTGGTAGTGCCAAAGGTTTATCCACAGCCTTTAAAGAAATCACCAAGCTATCCGTGACAGATTTCATCAAAATGCGCAAACAAGATGAAGATTTTAAAGATATAGATCAAAAACAACCAGAAGCCTAAAAAATAAAGCGATGAAATTCATCGCTTTATTTTTTAAACGTATACAATTTAGTAGGTGTAATGCAATAATCTAAGGCCATATCCAGCTCAGATATATTGGCTATACTTGTTTCGGCTTCAAAGAAACTCAGCCCCACTTTGATAACATCCGGTCTGCATTTTTGCAAAAATCGATCGTAAAACCCCTTTCCATAACCCACGCGATTTCCTTGTTCATCGAAGGCTAATAACGGCACAAAGACTACATCCAATTGAGATTCGGCAATTTGAATACCCTCTTGTGGTTCGGGAATCCCATAGCTATTCACTTTGAGCACGGTATTATCCGTTAAAAGATAATGCTGCATTTCCCCCGTTTTGAAATCAGATTTGGATAAGATGATGTTTTTATCTTTCCCTGCTAACACTTGCAACAAAAACTCTGTATCGATTTCTTTTTTAGATTCGATAGACAAGAACAAGTGATAATTTGTTTTATCCCAAATAGGTAAACGCAAAGCGCCGTTGGCAATGGCTAAACTCTTTTCTTCCATCTCTTCTAGTGAAAGTGCAGCTCTTGCTTGGCTATAGTTTTGACGTAAAATAGTTTTATTCATTTGTTGTGTTTTTAGACAGGTGAAAAATAGCATCTCCTTGATAGACAATTGGCGAGTCATTGACATTGATGACATAACCGCTATTCGGGGCTTTGATCATGACATTTTCTTTGCCGTACGGATCAGAAATATAGGCCAAGGCTTCGCCTTTGCGAACGTAAGTGCCTACCGCAACTTGATCGTGCATCAAACCCGACTGTTTCGCGCGAACCCAAATAGATTGCTCAATCACAACCATTTTATCCGTTCTATTTTCCGTTTCGAATTGGTCGTCGAGCATACCAAAGTGACGCAGCACTCGTTTAGTTCCCTCTACCCCCATTTTGGATACTTCTGGATTAATGTCAAGTGACTTTCCACCTTCGAACAGTAGCATATTAACGCCTCGTTTTGCACAGGCATTTCGGAAAGATCCGGTAATTTGATTGGAATACAAGAGAAAAGGAGGATGAAAAATAGCAGCTAAAGGCTCTAGTACGGTTCGATCTTCCGTAGCAATGCGCAATTGAGGGGCATTAAAGCGACTTTGTCCACCGGCGTGAAAGTCGATCGCAAAATCAACATGCGGAATAATATGTGTTAAGATATGATAGGCAAATCGCCCAGCTAAAGACCCCGTTTTACTTCCTGGAAAAACGCGATTTAAATCGCGACCATCGGGAAATTCACGGGTTTTATTGATAAATCCAAAGATATTAATCACGGGAATACAAATTATCGTTCCGCGTTTTGGACGATTCATTCCACTGTGAACGATTTGACGAACGATATCTACTCCATTGAGTTCATCGCCATGCAAGCCAGCTGAAAGCAATACCGTCGGTCCCTCTTCAAGGGCACGAGAAATAATTACAGGAATCTTTAATTTGGTTGCTGTATGTAATCTTGCAATTTCTAAATTGAGCGTCTTACTCTCACCGGGCAAAACGACTTCCTCTAATATCTTCATAACGTTCCTTTTTTACAAGAAGTGAAGATACTAAAATTCTTTATTTGCTGTAAACATTGTTTTTATTTCAACCGTGTGCATCATTTCATTCCAAGCCCATCCATAGTCTTATTTAGCATATCTGTTGCCTCTAAATGCTAAACTAATTTTTGAAAATGCGTTTATTCCAAACAATCAAGATACCTACTCCAACTGAAATAGCCGTATCGGCAAAATTAAAAATGGCATTAAAAAAAGTAAAATACTTTCCTCCCCAAATGGGTAGCCACTCAGGCAAGTACCCTCTCCAGATAGGAAAATAAAGCATATCCACGACTTTTCCGTGAAAAAAGGTGCCATAGGGTTTATCCGTAAAAAGCGTAGCTAATTGGTGGGTGCTATCGTCAAAAATAACACCGTAAAAAATAGAATCAATAATGTTACCTACTGCTCCTGCTAAAATCAAAGAAATAGCGACAATTAAATAATTGGACAATTTTTTCTTTATAGAATCTTGCAACCACCATCCAATACCAAATACGGCAATAATGCGAAACAAGGTCAATGCCAATTTACCATAATCACCAGGAAGAGCAACTCCCCAAGCCATACCTTCATTTTCAATAAAGTGGATCCTAAACCAATCAAAGACAAAAATTTCTTCATCTAGTAAGAAATTAGTTTTGATGTAAATTTTTGACCATTGGTCAATAATTAAAATTATAGCAACTAGTAAATAGGCTCTCTTTAATGACATTCTCTTCTATTTTAGAAGCAAATGTAAACGATTTTACGTGATAAAAAAAACGCTCTTTTAGTTAAAAGAGCGTTGTTTATAGAATTAACGTTGCATATTTTTTGCTTCAATACTCATTGTAGCGTGAGGAACTAATTTCAATCGTTCTTTGTCGATTAGCTTTCCCGTCACCTTACACAATCCGTATGTTTTATTTTCAATGCGGATTAATGCATTTTTTAGATCGCGAATGAATTTCTCCTGACGAATTGCCAATTGAGAATTCGCTTCTTTTGACATCGTTTCACTACCTTCTTCAAATGCTTTAAACGTTGGTGACGTATCATCTGTTCCGTTGTTTAAATCATTCATATATGCACTCTTGATCAGTTCTAAATCAGCTTGTGCTTTTTCAATTTTAGCTTGAATCAACTCTTTGAATTCTGCCAACTCTGCGTCAGAATAACGTACTAATTCGCCAGTCTCTTTCATAATTTTAATTTTATTTTAAAATTAATACTCGCGTTTTAAGCTCATCAAACTCTACATCTACACCGTTTGCTAACGCATCTACAAATTCCAATGTATGAGTTAATGTTTCAGATTTAATATAATCTTCATTTGCTAAAACAGCTTCTCTTATTTCTACTACATCTTGCAATGTAACTTTTACTTTATCTGTTACTTCGAATCCACAATCTTTACGAATATTTTGGATGCGATTAATTAATTCACGGGCGATCCCTTCTTTGCGCAATTGCTCCGTAATAGTAATATCAAGGGCTACTGTAATTCCCCCTTCATTAGCAACTAACCATCCTTCGATATCTTGAGAAGTAATCTCAACGTCAGAAAGTGTTAATATAATACTTTTTTCTGTTAAATTTAAAACAATCTCCCCGTTTTTCTCAATTTCATTGATATTGTCTTGGGTAAAGCCTTGTATTTCCTTAGCAATCAAGCCCATATCTTTTCCAAAACGCGGACCTAATGTCTTGAAATTAGGTTTAATTTGCTTTACTAAGATACCAGAAGCATCATCTAACAGTTCAATTTCTTTCACGTTTACCTCAGCTTTGATCAGATCTTCTACTGCTTGGATCTCTAAGCGTTGATTTTCATCCAAAATAGGAATCATAATACGCTGTAGCGGTTGACGTACTTTAATCATTTCTTTTTTGCGTAGTGACAACACTAAAGACGAAATAATTTGAGCCTTGTGCATTCTGCTTTCTAAACCAGCATCCACAAATGAAGCATCGTATTTTGGAAAGTCAGCCAAATGTACAGATTCAACGTTTTCTTGTTTCGTTGCTAATGTTAAGTCTCTGTAAAGTCTTTCCATAAAGAAAGGAGCAATAGGAGCACCTAGTTTAGCCACTGTAATTAAACAAGTGTATAACGTTTGGTAAGCTGCGATTTTATCTTGTGCGTACTCCCCTTTCCAGAATCTTCTACGGCATAAACGCACGTACCAGTTACTCAAGTTTTCCGTTACAAATTCTGTAATGGCTCTTGCCGCACGTGTTGGTTCATACGCTGCATAAAACTCGTCTACTTTTTGTACGAGTGTATTCAGCTCAGATAAAATCCAACGGTCGATTTCTGGTCTATCTTTTAAAGGTACCTCCGCTTCGCTGTAATTAAATCCATCAATATTCGCATATAGCGCGAAGAAATTATACGTATTATAAAGTGTTCCGAAGAATTTTCTTCTTACTTCGGTAATTCCTTCTAAATCAAATTTCAAGTTATCCCAAGGGTTTGCATTCGAGATCATATACCAACGAGTGGCATCTGGTCCGTGTTCCGCAAGCGTTTCGAAAGGATCAATCGTATTACCTAAACTCTTGGACATTTTCAATCCATTCTTATCTAATACTAAACCATTAGAAACTACATTTTTATATGCTTTTGTATCGAAAACCAAAGTGGCAATCGCATGCAGCGTATAGAACCATCCACGTGTTTGATCCACACCTTCAGCAATAAAATCTGCAGGATAAGCGCCATTTTGATCTACTAATTCTTTATTCTCAAATGGATAATGCCATTGTGCATACGGCATTGCACCAGAGTCAAACCACACGTCGATCAAATCTGCCTCGCGGTACATTGGTTTTCCACTAGGAGAAACTAGAACAATCGAATCTACTACATTTTTGTGTAAATCAATTTTGTCGTAGTTCTCTTCTGACATATCCCCAACTACAAATCCTTCATACGGATTGACCTGTTGGAAACCTGCTTGTTGAGATTTGGCAATTTCGGTCATCATCTCTTCAACAGAACCGATGATCATCTCTTCCGTTTTATCTTCTGTTCTCCAGATTGGCAAGGGAATACCCCAGTAGCGCGAACGCGAAAGGTTCCAGTCATTGGCATTTTTCAACCAATTTCCAAAGCGACCTTCTCCTGTTGCTTTTGGCTTCCAGTTTATTGTTTCATTCAGTTCGAACATGCGATCTTTTACCTCTGTAATTTTAATAAACCAAGAGTCTAAAGGATAATACAATACCGGTTTATTTGTTCTCCAACAATGTGGGTAACTGTGTACGTATTTTTCTACTTTGAATGCTTTATTTTCTTCTTTTAATTTAATTGCAATCTCAACGTCTACTGAACGCTCCGGTGCGGTACCCTCATCATAATACTCATTCTTCACATATTTACCACCTAATTCTTCTCCCATTTCCTTAACGAAACGCCCTTGTAAATCAACTAGAGGCACAGGATTTCCTTCTGCATCTAAGATCAACATAGCGGGAACTTCTGGTGTTGCTTCTTTCGCAACCTTAGCATCATCAGCTCCAAAAGTAGGTGCGGTATGCACGATTCCCGTTCCATCTTCTGTCGTCACAAAATCACCTGCAATTACTCTAAAAGCATTTTCAGGATGCTGGTACGGCAAGGTATACGGCAATAATTGCTCGTATTTAATTCCCACTAAATCCGCTCCTTTAAAGTCTTTTACAACGAAATAAGGGATTTTCTTATCTCCTTCTTGGTAGGCATTTACCTCTGCCTCGGTCTCAACCGCAACAAATTTACCAGCAAATTGCTTGCCAATTAACGGTTTAGCCAAAATCACTAGGATGGGCTCTCCCGTATATTGATTGAATGATTGTACTAATGCATAGTCAATTTTCGGACCAACCGTCAACGCGGTATTCGAAGGCAAAGTCCAAGGTGTTGTCGTCCAAGCCAAGAAATGAATCGCTCCATAACCTTGTAAAAAAGCAGGAAGCGTTGCCTCAATTGCTTTAAACTGCGCTACGATCGTCGTATCTGTTACATCTTTATACGCACCTGGTTGGTTGATCTCATGAGAAGATAAACCTGTACCTGCTTTCGGCGAATACGGTTGGATTGTATAACCTTTGTACAATAAATTTTTATCGTAAATCTGTTTCAACAACCACCATACCGTTTCCATGTATTTCGGTTTATAGGTTACATACGGATCATTCGTATCCACCCAGTATCCCATTTGTTGCGTCAGTTCATTCCACAAGTCTGTATAACGCATCACCGTGCGTTTACATGCTTGGTTATATTCTTCAATGGTAATTTTTACCCCGATATCTTCTTTCGTAATCCCTAATTCTTTCTCTGTCCCTAATTCAACTGGTAATCCATGCGTATCCCAACCTGCTTTACGCTTTACTTGGAACCCCTTTTGTGTTTTATATCGACAAAAAATATCTTTAATCGTACGAGCCATTACGTGGTGAATACCAGGTTTACCATTCGCTGAAGGGGGTCCTTCAAAAAATACAAAAGGCTTATTGTCCTCTCTTGTACTAATACTTTTTTCGAATATGGATTGTTCTTTCCAAAACTCTAGCATCTCTGATGCTACACCTGACATGTCAAGATTCTTATATTCTGTAAATTTAGTGCTCATCGTTATTATTCTACTATTTTTTAATCAATTGGGCGAATTTACGCATTTTCATTTAATTACATACCAAATAATTGCTACTAAAAAGGGCAAAAATTAACTGTTTGGCGTTTTTTGTTTGGTAGATGTAGAGTGTTGGTATTACATAAATTCATTGTACAACAACTAATGACCGATTACGGATTAGTTCAAGCTTGAACTGACTATAGTTGGGTTTTCTTCGGGATGAGTATAACTTACCTTTATTGTGCATCCATAGTGCCTCTATTAAAATTATCGTTTTAATGGACTCACTATGGACACACCATGGACTCACTATGGACTCATCCCGAACGAAATAGCTTGAATACTGCATTAATTACACAACACTTTGGTTTATTGTATTGCATTTTTAAAATAGATCAAGCAATGTCAAGTATACTATCTTTTACTCCTGTAGCTCAGGTTTAAAAAAGCGATCAACCGTACTTAAGGATATTTAACGAACAAAATTACGCAAATACCTCTTTCAGTATCTCCAGAGATTTTGGCTTTTTAAAAGCAGTGAAATGAACTTCATAATATTTCATCAGCAGCGTCAATAGCGTTTTTCTATCACGAGAAGAGAATACTTTCTGATCTGATTCGAAACCCAATTGCAACAAGCGTTTGAACAGGAATGTGTCCTCCGCATCAAAGCAATTTGCCACGTGAATATCCGTAAAAACTCCTTCATACCAATCAAAATAGTGGCAGGTTACTTCTGACACATCGGGATAAAATCCGAGATATTTCGTCAGCTCGACCAACAGTAAGAGATGAAAATTAGCGGTTTCTTCATGCGTATCCAACCACAATAATGCAGCCTCTACAAAAGCGTAAAATTGCTTGTCTCGTTCTTGCTCACTCACAATCATACTCAAGATTTCACTGACAAAAAGTGCGATACTATTTTTGGAAAAATCGTAGTAAATCGTTTGATAGACTTGATCTACTTTTATTTCCTTAAAATATTCCATTCCTCCTTTATTCTTAAAAGAAAAAGTGACATCTAGCAACATTAAAGGTTGGAAATAGGCTATTTTTGGCGCATTTTTCCCTTTAGAAAAAGCGTTGCGAACAAAAAAAGTTTGAATCCCTACTTCTTCCGTCAAGCATTTGACAATTAAACTTTTATCTTGATATTTGATCGCTTGCAATACGATCGCTTTGGTTTGTATAATCATTAGCGAATGATCATTAATTTTTTCACTTTTGTATCACTATGGTCCGCTGAAGATACCATAATCAAATACACCCCAGACCCAACTCTCTTTCCATTGAACGCATGCGTATCCCAAATAACCGTACCGCCAGTAGAAGTCGCTTCAAAAACTAAATTACCTTCAATATCGGTAATTTTAACTACCGCGCGATCCATTAATCCAACGATGCGGACTTCACCTAAATATTCTGGTCGAACGGGATTCGGATAGGCATAAAACGAGCTATTGGTTTCTTGTCCTTCAGAAGTGTCTCCAACAAATGAAACAACTCCGAGATCTGTAGCGAAGAAAATTTCTCCTGATAGCGGATCAGCAGCAATATCGTTGATGGTATTACTTGGCAACGGTGAATTGTCTTTCGTAAAGTGATGGATTATTTCTTTTCCTGCTGCAGATACTAAGAAAACTCCCGCATCTGCAATTGCTACCCATTTGCGATTGGCTCCGTCAATTTCAATCTTTGTAATGTACTGTTGGTAAAACAGTTCTTCCGCAATTCCATCTTCTTCGATTACAATATTCGTTGGCTTGAGATTCGAGGTCTGCAAAAACTGATTGACGTTTTGAATAACGCGCAACCCTTTATTCGTTCCAATCCACAGTTGGTTGTTTTTATCTAACGCAAGTGCACTCACATTATCGGAAGGCAATGTACCCGAATCAGTTCCTAAAACAGTCAAGCGGTTATTCTTCGTTTCGTTAAAGACAAATAACCCATCCTCAAGCGATGGAATCCATTTGGTATTGTTTCTATCGACAACTAATCGTCCGTAATTTCCTCTTTTATAGTCAAGCATACCGGTAGACGTAGTATAGGATTCCCATTTGTTATTGGCGTCTTTACTCTTTAGGGCACGGCGCACAAAATTATTGGTTACCCACAGCTTTCCTTGCTTATCAAAAACTACTCCATTGACGCGCACACTCGCATAATCCATGGGGAAATTGGGGTCATTAGGATCAATTTCTAAATTTTCTAAACCTGTTGCTCCCGTATTTTCGTGGTTCCACAAGGTTACTTCACTGTCGTGAAGAGCTTGACTTTTCAATTTAATCTGTAACAACCCTGAATGGTAGGACCCCACATATAATTCATTTTCATTTTTGGGATTCAGCGTGGCATAGGTCAAGGCATACGCTTCTTTTAGGTGGGCAAAAGAAATAAACTCCCATCCTTTTTTCTTGTTGAAATAGCTCAACCCTCGTGCTGTTAACGTAGGGACGTAGGGGTTATAGGTATTTTTATCATACCCCCCACTGATAAACCATGTTCCTGCACGTGTGGCTAGCAATGAGAAAACGCGATTGGATTCGGGACCATCTGGTGAAAGCCATTCGCGAGATCCGCTTTTGCTCCATTGGATCAATCCGTGGTAATTACTTCCTAAGTAATAGCGGCCTTTTACTGCTACGGCATCAACAAGATCGGATTGATCTACTAACGCTAACAGTTGATTATCCGCATATAATTCAAACAACTTAGCTGAGGTAATCACAACTAATCTTCCTTCTTCATTAACGTTGAACTTCACAATCGGTTGATCTGCTTGTGCTACAGCAGTAAATTGTTGCGACTGATTCAAGCGGTAAACGGTAGCGTCTGCTTTCGCACTTAAATAAATCTTGTTCTCCAAGACATAACCATGTTCCCAAGTTTTAGTATTTTCCCACGTATTCCACTGTCGATAGTCTATTTTATTAGCATTCTGCAGGGCGATTTGTTTTACTCCTTCAGCCGTAATAGCCAACACATCCGTCTCAGTGGCCATGATTTCTTTTACAACCGTATTCTTGCCATTTTGGCCAATATAAAAGCTATCACCAAAAGTGTTGTTATTGAGATTAAACACGCTAATTCCGTAATTAGTTGCGATGTAAAGCTCACCTTTCACCTCCAAAAAGGCATTAATTCTACGCTCAAATTGTTGTAAACTAGGTTTATTCTTGATGTCTAAAATCGTTCGTATCCGATCGTTTTTCAATTCAAAAACGAGTAAACTCCCATCCTCATTGCCAATGAGGACTTTTTGATGGACTTCACTAAAGTAAAGCGCTGTGATGGTATTTGTCTTTAATCCGCTAATAGAATTGTAAACCTCAACGCTATTACTACTGACGTTATAGCGCAACAAGGCAGATGGAGTTGCACCAAAAACAACATCCTTTCCTTTTGCCAGTGCAACTAACTCTTTATAAGAAAAATAGCTATTCCACTTGTGATTTTCTTGTGCACAAAGACTCGTAACCACAAAAAACAACAATCCTATTAAACTTCTGATTTTCATACCGCTTATTTACTATCAAACAAATATACTATTATCGTCCAAAATAAAGTAAAAATGCTGCACTTTTGGTTTAGCGTTTGCGTTTCACCACTTCCTTACCCTATCGAGGTTTCTATTTTTTATCATGCGATAGGCAAAAAACAAAAACAACTTACATTCTTCTTTCTTTTTAGCATAAAAACACCACATCTACCACTAAATGACAGAATAAAATCCTTTATTAAAAATAAAATAGTAGTATCTTTCCTACTTAAACAAGCAAAGTATCTACCTTGGCAAGGTAGTTGTGAAATTAAATCGCACTTGAAGTAAAAACCCCCATATGAAGAACAGCGTTTTCCTTTTTTTAATCGGAATCGGTCTAGTAAGTAGTAGTTGCATTAAAGACGAAGAACTAGACACAAATGCCGATATACTCGAAGCTTATATTCCAACAGAATATTTGAAAATGGATCCCATTATCACGAATACTTCTGTTGAGTTTCGCGTAAAGTCAACTGTTACTTTAGAAAAACAGACTCCTTTTTTCATCATTTCGCCCAATGCGACTATGGAACCGCCCAATGGGGTAACACGAGATTTCACCACGGCACAAGAAGTAGTGGTTACCGCTCAAGACAAGCGTTGGAAAAAAACATACCTTGTCAGTTTTACTAGCGACGAATTAAGTACGTTTTACAACTTCAACAATGCAGAACTGACAGATAGAGATCGCTACTATCGCTTTTATGAGATTGGTTCTAACGGTGAAAAGATTTACGATTGGGACAGTGGGAATCAGGGTTATGCGACAATTGCAGGGTCTACTCCACCTGAAAACTATCCCACAGTTGCTGTTCCAGGGCGACAAGGTGGATTGGCCGTTAAAATGCAAACCGTATATACCTCAAGTTTCGCTGCAGGAACGGGAAACCCTATCGCTGCGGGAAATTTATTCTTAGGGCAATTTAAGCTCAATCCATTCAACACCCTAAAATCTACGCGATTTGGGCTCCCTTATACGGGTGCTTTACCTACTAAAGTCAGAGGTGTTTACAAATACACCGCGGGTGAGGTTGTTACGGATGAGCACTTTAAAGAAGTAGTAGGCGCCAAGGATTCTTTTGACCTGTACGCCATCATTTTTGAATTACAGAAAAAGGATAATTATTTAACTGGCGATCACAATTTTGAAGATCCGAGAAACGTCGCTATAGCGAGAATTCCCCAACAAGATCGCTTAGAAACTAACACCTGGCGTACCTTTAGTTTTCCGTTTGAACTGGTTGAAGGCAAAACCTATGACCCAAACAAAAACTACATGATTGCCCTTGTTATGACCTCGAGTATTGATGGTGCATCCTTTAAGGGGGCAATTGGAAGTACCTTGTTTGTTGATGAAATAGAATTAGTTTATGAAAAAGAATAATCGCATCCGCTTCTTTTATTTGTTGTTGGTTTGTCTTGTAGCACTACCTAACAACCTTTGGGCACAAATAGACCCTCTTGCTTCACAAGCAGAAGAAAACACGTCTAGTTTTGTTGCATTTTTCAAGAAAAACACAACGTATCAAGCCCGAGCACAATTCAGTATTGGAGGGAGTACACCGTTGGGTATACCCGCACAAATACGAGAAATAAATAGCTACAATCCTACCTTACAATTGGGACTAGAAGTTAACGCTACTAAATGGCTTGCTGACAACCATGTTTGGGGCATACGCACGGGATTGCGCTTTGAAGGTCGTGGTATGCGAACCGATGCACGAGTAAAAAATTACTATACTCAAATTGATGGAGAAGCAGGGAAACAAACCAAAGGTTACTTTACAGGGAATGTAAAAACCAAAATGAAAAACTCCTATATTACATTTCCTGTTCTTGCAGTCTATCAGGCAACTGAAAAATGGAATGTCTATGGTGGTTTCTATTTTTCTGGATTAATTGATAAAGATTTTACCGGTTATGTATACGATGGTGTTTTAAGAGAAGGTAATCCTATAGGTACCCCAGTGGAATTTAACAATGGCGGTAAAGGAGAATACGATTTTTCAGCCGACCTGAATCGCTTCCAATGGGGAACAGAACTAGGATTTGAATACAAAATGAATGAGCACTTTCGACTTTTTTCAGATTTGAATTGGGGACTCAACAACCTGTTTAAAAAAGATTTTGAAGCTATTACGTTCAATATGTATAGTATTTATGTAAACCTCGGTTTTGGATATCAATTCTAAACATAGCATCGACGCATAGCGAACAAAGAAGAACCAAAACTACTGAGTAAGTGTTTATTTTTAGTCGCTTTTAATTCATTTTGTTATAAAAAAAACAGCTTTATCTCAATAGTGTGAAATTAACAGAACAATTTCATTCATTTTAAGCATTAAAAATCACAATATAAACAACTAAAAAGCAAAAAACGATAATTCTCAACATTATAAGGTAAATTTGCAATAAAGGGTTTCGTTAAGATCAATAAATCGTTACCTAAACATTAAAAAAACTACTTTCAATGATGAGAAACAACTATTTTTTCTTATCCCTATCGCTTTCGATAGGGCTACTTTTTTCATCTTGTATCAAAGATGAAGCTTTAAATGCAGAAGCAGATATTGAAACGGCTACTATCAATCAAGAATTTTTACTAACTGCTCCAATCATTAGTAATGATAAGATTACTTTTCGCGTTTCAAAGTCACTTGACTTAACTCAGGTTGCACCTGAATTTACTCTTACCCCCGGAGCAAAAATTATCCCTGCAAGCGGAACTGTGCGAGATTTCAGTCATGGTCCCTTAATTTATCGCGTTACTTCAGAAAGCAACACATGGAGTAAGATTTATACTGTCGATTTTACGAATGCTGAAATTTCGACAATCTACAACTTTGAAACGTTTAGAGAAGTAGTTGGTGGCTTCTATGGGGCTGACTACTACCATATTATTTACGAAATGGGACTTGACAAAAACGGAGACTCAATAAAACTATTTGATTGGGCAAGTGGAAATTCAGGTTATGTTTTGACGGATGGTAATCCTGACAATCCCAAAAAACCAAGTGATTTTCCTACTTCAGTAACGGAGAATGGCTTTATTGGTCACGGTATTAAACTAACGACTTTATCAACAGAGCCTTTAGGCCCGATGATGGGAAGTCCATTAGCGGCGGGGAACCTATTTTTGGGTGAATTTGATTTATCAACTGCTGTTTCAAAACCGTTAAAGGGAACTAAATTTGGACTTGATTTCAACTATGAGCCTGCGATTTTTAGAGGATTCTTCAAGTATACGAGAGGAAAAGATTTCCAAGTGAACAACCCAGACAAGAACAAACTAACTGAAGACCGTTGGGATGCGTATGCCATTCTTTTTGAAGCTAACACCGACGAATTCTTATACGGCGACCATGACTTTGTGGATGAAAAAATTGTTTCTATTGCCCGTGTTCCCGATGAGTTAAAGAAAGAAACAAATACATGGACGTTGTTTGAAATTCCGTTTACCTATGTTGAAGGGAAACACTATGAACCACAAAAAAAATACAAATTAGCCATTGTTTTCTCTTCTAGTGAAGAAGGAAGTCTCTTTAATGGAGCAATTGGAAGTACACTTTACCTTGATGAAGTAGAGATTTTAAAAAACTAATTTAATTATACGGCAATGAATTTTAACTATCTATATACGATCTTGTTATTTCCTTTAGCATTATCGACCTATGCCCAAGAAGAAGAGGCAAAACCAGCCCATTTCTTTAACGAGAATGTCACCTACCAAGTGCGTTCTCAATTCAGTATTGGAGGAGCAGCGCCTTTGGGATTACCGCGCGAAATCCGAAAAATAAAAAGTTATAATCCCACCATGCAATTAGGTATGGAAGCTAATATAACCAAATGGTTTTCTAAAGAACAGAAATGGGGGGTTCGCCTCGGCGTTCGCGTGGAAGGAAAAGGGATGAAAACCGACGCTAGGGTAAAAGATTACATCACAGAGATTAACTATAATGGTGCATATGTAAAAGGGCATTTTACTGGGGATGTTAAAACCGAAATCCGCAATACGTATTTAACTTTTCCCGTGCTTGCAACCTACAACATTAACCAGCAATGGAATGTCTATGGAGGACTGTACTTCTCAACGGCAATTGACCAATCCTTTGATGGATATGTGTACGATGGATACTTGAGACAAACGAATCCTACAGGACAAAAATTAGTCTTTGAAGATGGCAAGAAAGCCGATTATGACTTTTCCAATAACGTCAACAAATTCCAATGGGGAACTCAAATTGGGGCAGAGTGGAAAGTAAATCAACATTTCTTTCTCTTTGGCGATGTTACTTACGGATTCAATAGTCTCCTAGATAAAGATTTTGACGCTATTTCATTTAGCATGCACAACATCTATTTAAACTTAGGTTTTGGGTATCAATTTTAATACATACAAAAAAAACTCGATCTAATAAAGATCGAGTTTTTTTATAGCTAGGTTGTATTTTACTTCACGATTTGTTTTATTACATCCATATCCCCATCAATTTCATCATAGTTGATCTTCAAATCTAGAATTTTTGCAATAATAGGATAAACCAAAACATTTTCGAACGAATCTACCTTATGGTTACTAAGAATATTAGGACCTTTCGCCACAAAAATAGCATGCATTTCTTTCACTGCATTTGGATCAAAACCATGGCTACCAGCCAGCGGTTTATTCGTAAAATAATAAGGAGGCATAGCAGTTAAAACAATATCACCAACTCTATTATATCGATCTTCTTTGCTAGAGAAATGGAATTCTTTCGGCAAGTCATCTTTTAAGTAGACTTGCATCAACTTCGGATTCATTTCCTTTTTAATCTTCTCATAGTACGTCTTAATATCCTTTTGTTGGTGAACGAAAAGACTTACATACGTTCCATTTGATGCAACTGCAACTTCTTTTTCTTCCACTTTGATTGGCAACTGTAATAGTGTCTCTTGATCGAGTTCTAACATTCCGTGATCCGAAACAATGATTAAGTTAATGGGCAAAGATGATTTTTCTGTGATCTCCAATAATTTTTTCATTGCTTGATCTACTTGTAAAACTGCTTTTTCCGTTTCTGGAGCATCTGGACCATATTGGTGTCCAGCGTGATCCACATCGGGCATATAAAAAGTAATGAAGTGAGGACGTACCTTTTCTGGCAAGTTCAGCCACTCTTCCACTTGGGTTAAACGGCTTTCAATGCTGCTTTTCTCAGAATATTTGTAATAATACGTTGGCAACGTTTCTTGAATAGCGGCTTCAGATCCTGGCCAATAGTAACAAGCACTTAACATTCCTTGTTGTTCTGCCAATACCCATAGTGGAGTGCCACCATACCATTTTGCATCGGTAACTGCTTTTTCATTTCTCAAGGAATAGCGATCTCCCGTTGTGCGCTCATACATGTTATTTCCTACCAAACCGTGATGCCCAGGGTATAATCCTGTAACAATAGAATAATGGTTTGGAAAAGTAACAGAAGGATAAGAAGGGATTAACGATTTTGCACGTGTCCCCATAAGGCCAATCCTATCTAGAGTTTCCGCTTTATACTTCTCAATATAATCATGGCGAAAACCATCTAAAGAAACAAGAATAACATAAGGTTTCTTCTGTTGCTCTGGACTGTTTTCTCTGTTTTTTATAACAATCTGCTTTTCTACTTCTTGTGCTTGAGTACTAAAACTCCCTCCTATAAGAAGTAAAGTCATCATAGACAATACGATTTTTTTCATGGCTACTGAAATTTATAAACTCAAATATCAACAGATTAATCTACACACCCAAAAGAAATGTTTAATTTTAGCTTTTGATAGTAAAAAAATACAATAAATGAAAACAATTGGAATACTTGGTTGTGGTTGGCTTGGCTTACACTTCAGTCAACACCTCCTCCAAGCTAACTATATCGTAAAGGGATCTACTACAAGCCCAAGTAAATTAGACGAATTAAAAGCGTTAGGCATTGATCCCTACCTTGTTGATTTGCAAAACCCAAATGAGGATCAGATTCATGCTTTTCTATCGAATATTGAGGTTTTAATAATCACCATTCCACCGATTAGAGGGGAAGAAAGCACATTGTATCAAACCAGTTTTAAGCGACTGATTCCTTATCTTACAAAGAATAAAGTAAAGAAGGTAATGATGATGAGTTCTGTTTCTGTGTATGAGCCCAGTGAAACGTCTATCACGGAGTCTAGTACTTCCTACAGCAATGACCCAACGAGTAGACAAATTATTGAAGCAGAAGAGGTGTTGTGGTCTACGAGTGAATTGACGACTTATATTTTGCGTTTAGGAGGCTTGTTTGGGCCGGATCGAAAACCTGTACGCTACATTGTCAATCGCAACATCCTTGACAACCCCGCAATGCCAATTAACATGATACACCTTCATGATATTATCCAATTTACAACCGCACTTTTAGAAGGAACCTTTGAGACAAATGAGATTTATAATTTGGTTTCCCCTCATTACAAAGATCGCTTAGATTATTATACTAGAGAGGCGGAAGAACTTGGTTTAACCTTGCCTCCTTTGGGAGCAAATGACCCTAAAACACATCGAAAAATTGAGGGCGGTAAAGTAGTCCAACAAACGGGAATTCCGTACCAAACACTATAAAAAAAGGAGGTTAAAACCTCCTTTTCTATTTAATCTAAAATCATTTCTGGGATATTCCCTTCAATAATCAATTCAACTTCAGTTGCTTTGATAATATCTTCGACAGATACACCAGGTGCTCTTTCTAGTAACTTAATTCCATTAGCAGTAACTTCCATTACAGCGAGTTCTGTAACGATTTTCTTCACGCAACCTACCCCAGTTAAAGGCAGGCTACATTTTTTTAAAATCTTAGACTCTCCAGCTTTATTTACGTGCATCATGGCAACAATGATATTTTCTGCAGAAGCCACTAAATCCATTGCTCCTCCCATACCTTTAACCATTTTTCCAGGAATTTTCCAATTGGCAATATCTCCGTTTTCAGAAACTTCCATTGCACCTAAAATTGTCAAGTCTACGTGTTTTCCTCTAATCATTCCAAAACTGGTTGACGAATCAAAGAACGATGCCCCTGCTAAGGTTGTAATCGTTTGTTTTCCTGCATTAATTAAGTCCGGATCTTCTTCTCCTTCATAAGGAAAAGGGCCCATTCCTAAAACGCCATTTTCACTTTGAAAATCAACATTCATTCCTTCTGGTACATAATTAGCAACAAGTGTTGGAATACCAATACCCAAGTTTACAAAAAAACCATCTTGTAACTCTTTTGCAATGCGTTTTGCAATACCTACTTTATCTAACATAATATTTTTTTAAACGATTGGTTGGTTGTTATCTTTGACGAACAGTACGTTGCTCAATTCTCTTCTCGTATTTTTCTCCTTGAAAGATACGCTTAACAAAAATACCCGGTACGTGGATTTCATTAGGATCTAACGTTCCAATTGGCACAAGTTCCTCTACCTCAGCTACCGTAATTTTACCAGCACCTGCCATACATTCATTAAAGTTTCTTGCCGTTCCTTTGAAGATTAAATTTCCTGCTTCGTCTCCTTTCCACGCTTTTACAATGGCGAAATCAGCATCAAAAGCTTCTTCTAAAATATGAGGTTTACCATTGAAAACACGCACTTCTTTTCCTTCTGCTACTTCCGTACCATACCCTGCTGGTGTAAAAAACGCAGGAATTCCCATCTTTGCAGCTCTACATTTTTCTGCTAAAGTACCCTGTGGAGTCAACTCAACATTAAGTTCTCCAGACAACATCTGACGTTCAAATTCGGCATTTTCTCCTACATAAGAGGAAATCATTTTGTCAATTTGGTGTTTTTGCAACAACAAACCTAGACCAAAATCATCAACTCCTGCATTGTTCGAAATACACGTTAAGCCTTTAATATTCTTGCGAACAAGCTCTGCGATTGAGTTTTCTGGTATTCCACACAATCCAAAACCACCAAGCATTATCGTCATATTATCTTGAACATCAGCCAATGCTTCTTGAACATTAGCTACTTTTTTGTTTATCATAATCTCTGGTTTAATTAACTGCTCTAAAATATAAAAAAAACGCCTTTAAAAAAAGGCGTTTTTCACTATTAAAAATCAAATTCATTTGTATCGAGTTCTTCATCAGAATCCTCTGCTTCTTGGACTATTTTACTACAGTCTACTCGAATAGATAATCCTTCAGGGACTTCAAATGCCCCTTTAGAAACCTGTAGAGACTTATCAGCATAACATTTACTCATAAACAAGCCCCAAATAGGTAAAGCCATTGTAGCACCTTGTCCATACAACATCGTATCGAAGTGAGCAGCACGATCGTCATTTCCTACCCATACACCTGTAGCTAAATTAGGAACCATTCCAATAAACCATCCGTCACTTTGATTTTGTGTGGTACCAGTTTTACCAGCAATAGGATTGGTAAACTTATACGGGTGTCCCGTTACTCGCTTATATCCTGGTCCTTGCCAAGTGGTACGCAAGCGAACCCCAGAACCACTTTCTGTAACTCCTTCTAATAACTTCACTACGGTATAAGCGACGTCTTTACTCAATACATCTTTCGTTTCTGGAATAGCATTAAATAGAACCACTCCATTTTTATCTTCAATTCTCGTAACGAAAATTGGTTTCACGTAAATTCCTTGGTTGGCAAATGTACTATAAGCCGCCACCATATCACTTACAGTGATATCTACTGCACCTAAAGCAATAGCAGGACTTTGTGGAATATCTGTTGTTATTCCCAAATCACGTGTCATATTTACGACAGCTTTTGGTCCCACTTTATCCATTAGCTTAGCAGTTACTGTATTCACAGATCCCGCCAATGCTTGTTTCAAGGTCATGATTCCCTTGTAACTTCTATTGGAGTTTTGAGGAGACCAATCTTGACCAATTCCATATCGTCCTTTTGGCATCGTAAAGGGAGAATCAATGATAGAGTCACATGGAGAATAGTGCAATTGTTCAATAGCCGTTGCATACACAAAAGGTTTAAACACCGACCCCACTTGTCTTGCTCCTTGTCCCACGTGATCGTATTGGAAATGTTTGTAGTTAATACCCCCCACCCAAGCTTTAATATGTCCTGTTTGAGGTTCCATCGCCATCATTCCTGTTTGTAAGAAATGCTTGTAGTACAAAATTGAATCTCGAGGCGTCATCACCGTATCAATCTCCCCTTTCCAGGAGAAGATTCGCATTTCTGTTTTTACTTTGAACGACTTTAAGATTTCCTCTTCAGACTTTCCTCCATCTTTCATTTGACGCCAACGTTCAGATGCCTTCATCGCACGCATGATAATTGCTTCTGTATCAGCTTCTGAAATCTTATAAAAAGGGGCGTTTTTATTGTTTTTTTGTCGAATAAAAAATTCTTCTTGTAAGTTGCTAATGTGTTCTTGAACAGCTTGTTCTGCATATTTTTGCATACGCGAATCAATAGAAACGTAAATTTTCAATCCATCGCGATAGATATCATATGTAGTACCGTCCTTTTTCGGGTTTTCTTTTACCCAACGGCGCATATAATCGCGTAAGTACTCTCTAAAATAGGTAGCAATTCCCTCTCTATGGCTTTCTGGTGTAAAATGCAACGATAGCGGTGCTTGTTGTAATTGCACGCTCTCCTCTTGCGTAATAAACTTGTTCTTAGCCATTTGATGTAAAACTACATTGCGTCTTTTTTGCACCAATTCAGGTCTACGCACTGGGTTAAAGTACGCTGGGTTCTGAAGCATCCCCACTAACATAGCAGCTTCATCAATAGTTAAATCTTTGGGTTCTTTCCCCAAGTAGACTTTCGCTGCTGAACGGATTCCCACTGCATTATTAACAAAATCCGCTTTATTTAGATACATGGTTAAGATCTCTTCCTTGGTATATTGACGTTCTAATTTAACCGCAATAACCCATTCTTTTGCTTTCTGTGTAATACGCTTTGCTAAATTACGTGATCCTTCACCGTGGAATAGCAATTTAGCTAACTGCTGCGTAATTGTACTAGCTCCCCCACTACTCCCTACAGAAGTAACGGCGCGCAAAGTTCCTCTTGCATCAATTCCCGAGTGTCCGTAAAAACGCTCATCCTCAGTAGCAATTAACGCTTGAACTAAGTGCGGAGGTAAATCTTCATACTTTGCAGGTACGCGATTTTCTAAATAAAATTTTCCTATTGTTTTTCCATCTTCTGAAATAATTTCCGTCGCAACATTACTCGATGGATTTTCCAATTCATCAAAAGTAGGCATTGCACCAAAAACACCCCAAGAAGCACATAGGAAGAACAATACTAAGGCTACACCTAAGCCTAAAAATCCGAACCAAAAGACCATTAAATATCTTTTGAAACCCGTTGTTGATTGATTCTTTTGTTTTTTACTTTTCATACAATTTTAAAAAACTTATTCTGCTTTTTCGATTCTAAGTCCAACCTCGCTAATACCGTTTAAAGCGGGTACACCTTCCACATCCCCTAACGCGCGAACGGCCTGTTCAAGTGTCATTTTGTATTTTCCAACTTGATCAAAAACGTAGTTTTCTTTCAGCCATAATTTACTTTCTTTGACATCTGAAAATCCATTGCCTAATAAATCGCCATTGGGAGCAGCCATCTGAAACTGAATCGTATCGATGACAATTTCAGCATTGGGTTTGTACAGCTTGAAAATGACAAACATATTGCTATAAGGGTATTCATTATTTACGCGTACATTCATAAATATATTCGTTGCGGTCAAGGTATCTTGAACATCGCAAACAAAAGTTTTTATGTCATTTCTTTCCCATACGCCTTTGGTTGGTTGAAACTCATCAAAAACGACTTTGTTGTCCTGTTGACAACTAATCATCAGGACAAACAAAAGACTCAAAGTTAAATAAAGCTTATTTATTTTCACCTTCTTGTTTATTTGTTGGGTTATTTGAATTCGTTGGACGCGGTTTTCTCGGTTTTGGTTTATTGGAACGCGGTTTTTGGTTTCTTCCTTTATCCTCTCCTCCAGACCCTTCCGTTCCTTTAGGCTCGCGATTCACGCGTTTTTTATCTGGTCTATCTTCTGGTTTGCGTTCCGCTCTTCCTTCCGCTCTTCCTTCCGCTTTGCGATCTGGTTTTCCTTCCGCTTTGCGATCCGGTCTACCTGTTGTTTTTCGCTCTGGTCTTCCTTCTACTCTGCGGTCACCTTCTTTCCCTGTTGCTTTTTCTCTTCCTTCCGCGTTTTTGGTTCTGTTTCTTGGCTTGCGTTTTCTCTCTTCAGTTGACTGAGCCGTATCCTTCCCTTCATTTCCTCTTCCAGCGGCAGCACCCTCACGATCTGCGGGTTTACTTTTTGATTTGGTATTTTTTCTTCTTCGTTTTGGTTGATCAAAACGCGTTACGCTATCTTGTTCAACTGCACTTTGGAAGTGATCTTTATCTGATGGAATATCTTCGCTATAGCTTTCTAATTCATTCCCTTTTTCGTTTTGTGCATTTAAGTCCAAGATTTCTTTCACCTGTTCTGCTGTCAGCACATACCAATTGGCAGAATTATTTGCATAAGCAAACCACATTTGTCCTTTGAAAATATCAATTTTCTGACAAAAGGCGATTCCTTTTACTGTCATTAATTTCGTATCTGCATCAGGCATATCTTTTAAAGCCTCTAAATACGTATCCAATTCGAAGTTTAAACAACATTTAAGCTTCCCACATTGTCCTGCCAATTTTTGGGGGTTTAACGACAATTGCTGGTATCGCGCTGCCGCTGTATTTACACTTCTAAAATCAGTTAACCACGTCGAACAACAAAGCTCTCTTCCACAAGATCCCACACCGCCTAAACGCGCAGCCTCTTGACGAAATCCCACTTGTTTCATCTCAATGCGAATACTAAATTCTCTCGCAAATTCTTTAATTAACTGTCTAAAATCTACACGCTCACTTGCTGTATAATAAAACGTTGCTTTTGATCCGTCACCTTGAAATTCAACATCAGATATTTTCATTTCAAGATTTAAGTTGATGGCAATTTCCCTAGCACGCATGCGTACAGGTTCTTCTTTTTCGCGAACTTCTTGCCAGATGTCAATATCCTTTTGTGTGGCTTTTCGATAGATCTTTAAGATTTCTCCTTCAGGATCTACTTTCTTTTTCTTCATTTGAACTTTAACAAGCTCCCCCACTAAAGAAACAATTCCTACATCGTGTCCTGGAGAGGTTTCCGTTGCAACAATATCTCCCATTGCAACAGTCATCCCACTAGGATAGCGATAAAAATCTTTTCTTCCGTTCTTAAATCGAACCTCAACTATATCAAAAATGCTGTCTGAATTTGGATAAACCATATTCGACAACCAATCAAAAACTGCTAATTTATTACAGCTGTCTGTTCCGCATGTTCCGTTACTCTGACACCCTCTAGGTACGCCATTACTATCTGTCTTCGTTGAACAATTTGTACAAGCCATTTATATATTTATGTATTTATATGATTGACCCTCCAAAATTAGGAGGAATAATATTCTCACTTTTCGTTGTAAAGATACTATTTTTTTATAGGCCACTTCAAGATTTTTTTAGTTGTAATAATTCGCGCTTTTGCGCTAAAAAAATAAAATACAACTCTTATCTGTATTTTATTCGCCAAAAAAACCAAGTATTACTAATGCATGCAAGAGAACAATCCCAATCATTCAGTGACAACCCTAGAGATACGATCTGTATATTAAACAATTATTTCTACTTTTGGTCTACTAACATAGGATTCAAAATGGAGGAACAAATTATTGGTATCATGGGGGCAATTCCCCAAGAAGTAGATGGAATCATCGCTATTTTGCAAAATAAAGTAGCCACTACAATTGGCAATCGCACGTATTATGAAGGCCAATTAGGCCAACAAAAAGTTGTTGTTGTTTTTTCTCGTATTGGAAAAGTAGCGGCGGCGGCAACTGCTTCTGCTTTATTGTTGCGTTTCAACGTGAGTGAAATTATCTTTATTGGTGTTGCAGGTGGAATCGCACCGCACATTGAGGTCGGTGATGTCGTGGTTGCCAAAGATTTGATTCAATATGATATGGATGTTTCACCACTGCGACCAAAATACGAAATACCGTTACTTCAAAAGACCTATTTTGAAACGGATGCAACGCGATCCACTCAAGTGATGAAACACATTGAAAACTTTATCGAACCTGCGATACTTACTACTAAAATAGCAACAACAGAATTAAAGAAATTCGCCATTGAACAACCCAAAGTCTACTATGGTACGATTGCCAGTGGGGATCAATTTTTCTCTACTGACCAACAAAAAGAGCAATTACAACAAGCCTTACCTCAAGTACTTTGTGTAGAAATGGAAGGAGCTGCAGTAGCCCAAATTTGTTATGAATACAACATTCCATGCAGTGTAATTCGCACTATTTCTGACAAGGCCAATCAAGAAGCTAGTTTCAGTTTTGAGTCGTTTGTACAGCAAATCTCCCAAGTGTACGGGCAGGAAATCATAGAACAACTTTTTCAATAATCTCAAAAGGGCGGTTTCATTTTATCATGCGACCGCTCCTTCTACCACATCCCATGCTCCATACGTATTTCCTCGATCATCTCCGGATAATCACGATAACCAAGATAATTATGCTGCTTCAAATAAATGAGTAATTCGGATCTGCTTGCTGGTAGATACAATTGAGAATATAACGCGCTATAATGGCTTAGTCTTCTACGTTTTCAATTCCTTTACCTGCTGCTTTTGCTGCTTCCCAAAAACGCTCTAGGGCT